>DATFGL010000083.1:0-7636 GCA_035249465.1 Rhodanobacteraceae bacterium
GGAAGCCTGCAGGCGAATCCGGGCACGCGCTTCCACGTCACCCGCAATTACGAGGTGACGACCATCCACCGCCTGCAGAACGCGATCAAGGCGAAGCAGGCCTCGCAGGGCGCCAATGTCATCGAGCTGAGTTACGAAAGCAACAACCCGCAGAACGCCGTCGCGGTGCTCGACCAGGTCACCAAGGCCTACCTCGCCCAGAACGTGGGGCGCAACTCGGCGCAGGCCGCCAACAGCCTGAAGTTCGTCAACCAGCAACTGCCGGTGGTGAAAAAGCGGCTGGAAGACGCGCAGGCGGCGCTCAACGCGTACCAGTTGAAGGCGCATTCGGTCGATGTGCCGATGCAGACGCAGAGCATGCTGACCCAGATCGACACCCTCGACAGCAGCATCCAGCAGCTGGAGACGCAGAAGATCGCGGCGGCGCGGCTCTACACGCCCGCGAATCCGGCCTACCAGGCGGTCGTCAAGCAGATCGGGGCCCTGTCGGCGCAGAAAGCAGCGATCCAGAACCGGATGGACACGCTGCCCAACACGCAGCGGGAACTGTTGCGCCTGGACGGCAACGTGAGCGTGCTCAACACGACGTACAACGGATTGCTCAACGAGGAACAGCAACTCGAGATCGCGCAGGCCGGCACCGTCGGCACCACGCGCATCGTCGACAAGCCCAGCGTGGACATCACGCGGCCGGTGAAGCCGCGGAAACTGGTCACGGTTGCCGCCAGCACCTTCATCGGCGCGTTTTTCGCGGTCGGTTTCGTGATGCTGCGCAAGACATTGCGCCACGGCGTCGAGGATCCGTCCGAAATCGAGCAGCTCGGTTTGCCGGTGTACACCGCGATTCCACTGAGCGCACAACAGATCGAACTGTCGGAACGCAGCCAGCGCCTGTTCGCACGGCGGCGCCATCGCCTGCTGGCGCTGGCCGCGCCCGACGACGTGGCTGCCGAGGCCCTGCGCAGTTTGCGCACCAGCCTGCGCTTCGTGCAGCGCGACGCGAGCAACAAGCTGGTGATGGTTTGCGGCGCCAGCTCGAAGGCGGGCAAGACCTTCGTTTCCGCCAACCTTGCCGCGGTGAATGCGCAGGCGGGCCAGCGCGTGCTGTTGATCGACGCCAACATGCGCGACGCCCAGCTGCACACCATCCTCGGCGGACGTCCGGAGAACGGATTGTCCGAACTGCTTGCCGAGCGGATCGTCGATGAAGAGGCGATCCGTGACGTCGAGGGCGTGGAGAACCTGCACTTCATCCCCGCCGGACGGCGGCCCGCCAATCCGTCGGAACTGTTGATGCGCAACAGTTTCGCGGCCCTGCTGCGAAGGCTTTCCCCGCATTACGACATGGTGGTGATCGACAGCCCACCGATCCTCGCGGTCACGGACGCCGCGATCATCGGCCACCACGCCGGCACCAACCTGCTGGTCGTGCGCTTTGGCCTCAACCATTCGCGCGAGGTCGAAATGGCCATGCAGCGGCTGCAGCAAAGCGGCGTCGAAGTCAGTGGCGTGGTGTTCAACGGCATGGAGAAGCGCAGCGGCGGCTATTCACCCTACGGTTATCTCGGATATGGAACCGAGGCATGACCCAGCCCGCCACGGTCCGCACACCGACACCGCGCGCCGCGCCGCTCCGTCAAAGCGGCGGGCCGGCGGCGACCGGGCCGGGTGACTGTTTCGGCGACCCCTATTTCCTGGACGCCATACAGGAGATGGAGGCCTTGGGCTTGCGCATCACGGCGGCGCCGCACCCGGGTTCGCATCCCTTCGACGTGCTGGCTGGGCACGCGCATCTGCGCTGGTTCGTGGTGCCGAGGCGACCCCGCGCCGTGCGTAGTGCATCACTCGCGCTGATCCAGCCGCTGCGTCCCGCCGCACGCATCCTCAAGCAGGCCATGACGGTCACCGCGGCGCTCGGCCTGCCACACCCGTGGCGGCACGGCAGGGTGCACGTTTCCGGCGTCCGCCGTGCCGCGCGCGGATTCGATCCCGGCGCGTCGCAGGCCGCGTTCCTCTCCGGCACCGCAGGCCCGCATCGCAAGTTGACGGTGCAGTGGATGGACGCCGGCGGCGGCATCAGGGGCTATGCAAAAGTGGCGCGCGCGCCGGCCGTGCAGGCCTTGCTCGCCAACGAGGCCTCGGTGCTCGAGCAGCTGCGCAGGACCGGATTGCATTCCGCGGTCGTGCCACGGGTGTGGTTGCGCGAATTCCGCGAAGGCGGCGCGGCGATACTCGCCACGGATGCCCTGCGGACGCCGCAGCACCCGTGCTGCACGCGACTGCATGGATCGCACCTGGTTTTCCTCGAGGAACTGGCGGCGCGCACCGCATCGCCGCGCACGCCGGACGGCGAAGATCTGCTACGCGGCATGCGCGCGCAGGTGGCGAGTCTTTCGGTGTCATTGCCCACGCCGTGGCGACAACGTTTCGACCTCGCACTGCAGGGCCTCGCGTTCACACCGGACCTCATCGCGCCGCGCGGACTGGCGCACGGCGATTTCACGCCCGGCAACACATTCCGGCACCAGGACAGGCTCTGCGTGTTCGACTGGGAATACGCTGGCTACGCATATCCCGCGGATTACGACCTGATCCGTTTCCTGCTTGCGGTACGCGGCACGCGGCGGAGCGATCCCGTCGATGACTGCCAGGCGGTCGAATCGATCCTCGTCCGGAACTTCAGGCGCCCCCCGGCGGCCGCACGCGCCCGGCTGACCGCTTATCTCTGCGTCCAGGCCTTGCTGCTGGCGGGCCGGCGCGCGGACCCCGACGGAATGCCGTTGACCTGGGAAGGAGAACAACGTGCGTCATTGATGCTGGACGCCCTGGGCGTGCACGGGCGGGTCCCGCCATGAAGTGCCGGCGCACTTCCCGTCGTCCAAGCCATCGCGTCTGCGCGCGCGGACCGGTGCCGCCGCATCAATCGCAATCACCCGCCAGGGAGCACTGAGCATGCCGTCCGATGGCGCCAGCGTGACCCAGGCGGGAGGACCGGATATCTCCGCGCGCGGATCGGAGCGCGCGCTCATGTCGCGCCTCCTGCGCCGGGGCGCATCGGGTGCGTTCATCGTCTCCACCGTCGGGACCGCGCTCGGCCTGCTCGCGAACCTCGTGATGGCACGCCTGATCGGACGCGCGGAGTACGGCATCTACGCGCTGATGTTCAGCTGGGTGAGCGTGCTGGTGATGGTCGCGCAGGCCGGCCAGGACATCAGCATCATCCGTTTCCTGCCGGGTTACATCCAGGACAACGCCTGGGGCAAGGTGCGCGGCTTGCGGATCGGCGTGGGCCTGTTCGTGCTGGCCACCAGCATCTGCGTCGCGATCGCCGGCTGCATGGTCGTGCACGTCGTGGGCGTGAAGCACACCGAAGGCTGGCGCGCCACGTTCTACATCGGTTTCGCGATGCTGCCGATCCTGACGCAGCTCCAGCAGAGCAGTGCGATGCATCGCGCGTTCAAGCGTCCGGTGGTCACCGGCATGTACTCGACCGTGATGCGGCCCGCCGCCCTGGTGGCCCTGCTCGGGATCGCATCGGTGATCGCGGTGCGACGTGACGCGCCGATGGCGGCCGTGTGCACGGCACTCTCGGGATTGATCGCACTGGTGGCGTCGGGCTGGCACCTGACGCGTGCGTGGCCGGCGCCGGGACGCGGGGCGCGTCCCGGCTACGAAGCACGGCGCTGGGTCAAGGTGGGCGGACAACTCTCGCTGCTCTCGATCATCATCGTCGGCGGCGCCCGGCTCGACGTCATGCTGCTGGGCGCGATCATGGGTACCGGCGACGTCGGACCCTACTACGCGGCGGTCAAGATGGCCGGCTTCGCGTTCTTCGCCTCGCAAGCCGTCAACGTGGTGCTGGCGCCGATGATTGCCGAGCGTTATGACGCGCGCGACATGCACGGGCTGCAATCCGTGGCCGTGCTGGGCGCGCGCATCGGCCTCGCAGGCTCATTGTGCGTGGCGCTGTTCTGCGCGATCGCGGGCGAATGGGTGCTGGGCCTGTTCGGCCATGACTTCGATGTTGCCTACGTGCCGCTGCTGGTCCTGCTGCTGGGTTACTGCGCCAGCACGTGCTTTGGCGAAGTGGGCTTCATGTTGTCCATGACAAGGTACCAGAAGCAGGCATCGTTCTTCGTCCTGATAGGCATCGCGGCGAACTGTATCGCGGCGGTCCTGCTGGTGCCGCGGCTGGGCGCCACCGGCGCCGCCATCGGTGCATCGCTGTCGCTCTTCATCTGGCGTGGGCTGGCGTGGCGGTTCGTGACCACGCGTCTCGGTATCGAACCGTCCGTCTTCGGCAGACTCGAATGGGGAGCGGACGCGCAGCAATGAAACTCGCATTGGTCATCTCATCCCTCGGCGGCGGCGGCGCGGAACGCGTCATGACGCTGCTCGCCAATGCATGGGTGGAGCGCGGCAACGAGGTCACGGTGATCACGCTGGCGTCGGATCGAATGGACAGGTATCCGCTGGATCCGGCGGTGCGCCGGATCGCGTTGGACGTGGCCGGCAATTCCGCGGGCGTGCTGGCGGCGATCGGTCACAACGTCGTGCGCATCCGCGCCCTGCGCCGTGCGATTGCGGCGAATCGCCCCGATGCCGTGATCAGCTTCATCGCGGAAAGCAACGTGCGCGTGCTGATCGCCGCGGCGGGATTGCGCGTGCCGGTGATCATTTCCGAGCGCACGTTCCTGAACGGTCATCACATGCGCGGCGTCTGGCGTACGCTGCGGCGCTGGTCGTACCCGCGGGCTGCCGCGATCGTCGCGCAGACGCGCCGCTGCGCGATGGAACTGGAAGCCCTCGCGCGCCGGCAGGTGGACGTGATCGCCAACCCCGTATCGATCGAATCCCGCCCGGACGGAGCCGCGGGAGATGAGCGCGCCGGCGGACATATTCTGCTTGCGGTCGGAAGGCTGTCGCCTGAAAAGGGTTTCGACCTGCTGATCGAGGCGTTCGCGCAAGTCGCGCCCCGTCGTCCCGGCTGGAACCTCGTGATCCTCGGCGAAGGTCCGTTGCGCGACGAGCTCGCGCACAAGGTTGCCGAACAGAAACTTGGCGGCCGCATCTCGCTGCCGGGCTTCGATGCGTATGTCCGCAGGGCGATGCGGCGTGCGGACCTGTTCGTGTTGTCGTCGCGTTACGAAGGCTTCCCGAACGCCCTGCTGGAAGCGATGACGGAAGGCCTCGCCTGCGTGAGTTTCGACTGCGATGCCGGTCCGCGCGAACTGATCGACCACCGCAACAACGGTTGGCTGGTTCCCGCCGGCGATGTGCACGCGCTGGCCGCTGCGCTCGATGCACTGATGGGCGACGCCGATTTGCGCGCGCAGCTCGGCCGCCGCGCCCGCGACGTCGGCGCGACGTATTCCCTCGCAACGATTCTCGATCAATGGAACGCCCTGGTGACTTCGGTATTGCCTCCAGACCCCGCGCGGGCGCTGCCGCGATGAACGCCGTTTGCGATACGTCACGCCATCCGCGGCTCGACGAAGCCGCCGGCGCGCCGCGCATGCTGTTCCTGGTCCGGTCGCTGCGGCAGGGCGGCGCGGAACGGCAACTGGTCGCGCTGGCGTGCGGGCTGCACCGCCGCGGCTGGCCGGTCACGGTGGTTTGCTGCTACGGCGGCGGCGTTTTCCAGGCCGAACTGGAAAAGGCAGGCGTGCCGCTGATCGACCTGCACAAGCGCGGGCGCTGGGACGTCGCCGGTTTCACGTGGCGACTGCTGCGCACGCTGCGCGAGAGCCATGCCGAGATCGTGCACGGCTACATGACACTGGGCAACATGCTGGCGTTGCTTGCGCGCGCCGCGCACCCGCGGACGCGCGTGGTGTGGGGCGTGCGTTCGACGATCATCGATCGCACGCGGCGCGACTGGCTGTCGCGGCTGAACTTCCGCATGAGCCGCAGCGCCGCGCGGCTCGCGGACGGCATCATCGCCAATTCCGAAGCCGGCGCGGCGCACCACGCGTCGCTCGGTTATCCGCACGCCCGCATCCGGGTGATCCCCAATGGCATCGACATGGAGCGATTCCGCTTCGACGCCGCGGGCCGAAACCGCATGCGCAACGAATGGCAGGCCGTGGACAACTGCGTGCTGGTCGGACTGATCGGCCGCATCGATCCGATGAAGGACCACCCAACGTTCCTGCGCGCCGCGGCGCTGCTGGCGGCCCGCAACGGCCGATTGCGCTTCGTGTGCGTCGGTGGCGGCAACCCCGGATTCGTGCAACGGATCAAGGCGCTCGCCACGCGGCTCGGGCTCGACCGGCGCCTCGTCTGGGCGGGACCACGGAACGACATGGCCACCGTTTACAGCGCGTTGGACATCGCGGTTTCGAGTTCCTGCGGCGAAGGCTTCTCCAATGTCATCGCCGAAGCCATGGCCTGCGGGCGCCCCTGCGTGGTAACGGACGTCGGGGATTCCGCGCGCATCGTCGGCGATTGCGGCGCCGTGGTCGGGACCGGCGATCCGCCTGCGCTGGCGGATGCCGTCGAACGCGTGGCGAAGAACCTCGAAGATCCCGGCCGAGCCGCCCGGCTGCACGCCGCGGCGCGCGCGCGGATCGAAGAGGCCTATTCCCTCGATGCACTGCTGCGCAATTCCGAGCAGGCGTTCCGCGCCCTGCGCGGCAGGGCCGAACGAGGCTAGTCGCATGCACCCCTTCCCGCTCGTCGATCTCGTGTGGCCCACCATCTTCATCCTGGTCGCGGGCTTCGCGATCGCGTATGCGTTTACCCGCCGCATCATCCTCAGTTACTGGATCACGGCGCTGAAAGCGGGACTGTTCCTGCTGTATTTCGGCTTTGTTTTCGACGGCACCTACACCTTCCTCGACGACTGGCGGTACCTCGATATCGGCGAGCAGCTCGCGGCCAACAACATCGGCTTGATGAACATCATCAGCCACTATCAGTACATCGTCAGCACGGTCGCGGGCGAGAATATCGCCTACTACGTTTACAACGCCACCGCGGTGGATATGTTCGGCGCCGGGTACTACGCGCCGGTCACGCTCAACATCGTGTTGACCTTCCTGGAAGCAGGGCTGCTGATGAAGGCTGCGCGCACCGGGCTGGGCATGGGCCGGCGCGCCGCCATCGGCCTGTTCGCATTCGTCGCGCTGGGCCCGGACATCCTGGTCTGGTCCACGATTCCCAACTTCAAGGACACGCTGGTGGCCACGGGCACCGCGGCCGCCGTGTACGCGGTGGCGCTGGTGGACAAACGCCGCATCGGGCGCGCGGCGTTGCTGGCGATCGCGGCGGCGTTCGTTCTCGCGATCACGCGCCTGTACGTGCCGCTGATGCTGGGCGTCGCCTTCGGCATCACGCTGTTCCTGTCGCCGCATGGCCGGCGCAATCCCTGGCTGTGGTTGCTGGCGACCGTTGCGCTGTTCGTGGTGGTGCGGCACATCGGGCACGGCAGTCTGGTGGATGCCGTGCGCGAGCTGCGTTCCGAGATGGACAACCCGGTGAAGGGAGTGGTGCGCTTCCTGGTCACGCCGATCCCGTTCCACACCGCGCCGGGCTACGGCTTCATGAACCTCCCGCAGATGATTTACTGGACCCTGCTGCCGTTCATGTTTTACGGGCTCCGCTGCGTCTGGCGCAAGGCCACCGTATCGAGCCG
>DATFGL010000084.1:0-20426 GCA_035249465.1 Rhodanobacteraceae bacterium
GTCGCGGTAGATGCCGGCGATGTGGCGCACACCCTCCTCGGGCGCGACCGCCAACCGCTCGGCGCGCTCCGTGATCTGCGCCTGGTAGAACTCGCGCGAACTGTTGACCGACAGCCATTCGCCCAGCGCCATCGAACACGCGCCCGCGACCAGCCCTGCGAGGCCGGCCAGCAATACCGCATGGTTGCCGGTGGCGGCACCGGCCATGCCCATCACCAGGCTGACATTGGAAACCAGTCCGTCGTTCGCGCCCAGCACCGATGCGCGCAAGGTATTGCCGCCGGCGGCACGGTGGCGATGCGCGCGCGCGCGGCCGTCAACCGGAGCAAAGTGATCGCGATGGCCCGCGCGATCGACCGGCGTTTCGAGATGATCGGCGTGTTCCAGCCGCACCACGGTCGGCATCACGAAGCCCGTACCGAACCGCTTCGCCAATGCACCCAGCACGCGAACGCGCGTGCGCGGACGCGGGGACGGGACTGCGGCGCCGATGTCGCGCAAGCGCGATTCCCAGAACGCCGCATTGGCGCGCTCGCCCTCGGCAATGCGCCGATACGCACGCGCGAGGCGCGGATCGGCGGCAACCGAGGCGAGGTTTGAGTACAAGGCCTCGTTGTCGCGTTCGACGCGAAGATTCTTGAGATAGCGGCGGACGCGGGGGTCGGTCACTTGCCGAACAGCTTCTTGAAAGCGTTGTCACTGAAGCCGACGCTGATGTGGCCCTCGTCGATCACGACGGGCCGCCTGATCAACGCGGGATATTCCTTCAGCAGCAACGTCCATTCCGGTTCGCTGGACGGATTCTTGCGTTGCGGAAGCAGGGTGCGCCAGGTGGTGGAAGCCTTGTTGACCAGTTTTTCCCACCCGCCGAGTTGACGCGCCCAATCCTTCAACGTCGCGGCAGGAACAGGATCCGCACGATAGTCGACGAACGTGTGCGCGACGCCGAAGCGATCCAGCCAATTGCGCGCCTTGCGGCAGGCATCACAGTTGGGCAGGCCATACAAGGTGGCACTCATTCGCCGCTCCGCAGCAATTCGTTGATGGAAGTCTTGGCGCGCGTCTTGTCATCCACGCGCTTGACAATGATCGCCGCGTACAGGCTGTGCGAACCATCCGCGGCCGGCAACGTACCCGACACCACCACGCTTCCCGCGGGCACGCGGCCGTAGGTGACGGTCTTCGCGGCGCGATCATAGATGCGGGTGGACTGACCGAGGTAGACGCCCATGCCAAGCACGCTGCCATGCTCCACGATCACGCCTTCCACGACTTCCGAACGGGCGCCGATGAAACAGTCGTCCTCGATGATCGTCGGGCTGGCCTGCAGCGGTTCCAGCACGCCGCCGATCCCGACACCACCAGACAGGTGCACGCGCGCGCCAATCTGCGCGCACGAGCCTACCGTGGCCCAGGTGTCCACCATCGCGCCCGGGCCGACGTACGCGCCAACGTTGATGTAGCTGGGCATCAGCACGGCGTCTTTCCCGATGAACGCGCCACGACGCACCAGCGCTCCCGGCACCACGCGCGCGCCGGCATTGCGGAATGCCGTTTCTTCCGTATCCACGAAACGCAGCGGAACCTTGTCGAACGCCGCCATCGGGCCGCCATCCATCACCCGCATGTCGTGCGCGCGGAAGTACAGCAGGATCGCACGCTTCACCCATTGGTTGACGCGCCAGCCGCCCCGCCCGTCAGGTTCGGCGACGCGCAAGGCGCCCGTTTCGAGCGCATCCATGACCCGGTCGAGCGGGGTGTGCAATGCACCGGCATCGGCTGCACCGAGCGAGGCGCGCTTTTCCCACGCGACATCGATCAGGGTTTCCAGTTCGTGCATGTCAGGGCTCCGGACCAGCCGCCATGCTGCCCGGCGCGAGGCGCAGCCGCAATGCCTTGCGCAGCGACTGCTGACGCGCTTCGTCCAGCGGTGCGTCGTGACTGTCGCTCAATTCGAAAAAGTCTTCCACCTGGTCGCCGAAGGTCGCGATCCGCGCATCGTGCACGCGCACACCGACATCCAGAAACGCCTGCGCGACGGCCACCAGCAACCCTGGCCGATCGCTGCAGACCAGGGCAAGGCGGCTCAATGGCTGCCCATCATCGCCGTGGAAATCGATATGCGGCGGCCGCTGGAAATGACGCAACCGGCGGGTGATTCCGCGATGTGCCGGCTGCGTGCGCAGGATCGGCGCACCCAGCACGCGTTCCAGCGCGCGCCGCAATTCGACCGCGCGTTCCGCGGATACCGGTGCCTGCGAACTCGATTCGAGCACCGTGAAGGTATCCAGCGCGCGCCCGTCGCGGGAAGACATCACGCGCGCTGCGACGACGTCCAGCCGCAGGCGATCCAGCGTCGCCGCCACCGCAGCGAATACGCCGTCACGGTCGGGCGTGCACACGAACAGCTCGGTGCCGCCGCGCACGTCGGGAGGCCGCACCGCAACCACCGTCGACGCACCTGCCGAACCGAGCACCGCAGTCACCTGCCATGCCAGCGATTCCGGCCGCTGGCGCAGCAACGCGGCATCAGGGAAGGCATCCAGGATAGCCCCCGCTGCCACCTGGTCCGTACCATTTTCAGCGACCAGCGCCAGTGTACGTTCTCGCACGTCGCGTACCCGCACTTCGGCGCGTGCCGGGCGCTCCAGGTCGCGCCGCAGCACGTAGCGGGCGGACACGTACAAATCCGCCAGCAGGCGATCCTTCCATGAATTCCACAGCTTCGGGCTGGTGCCGGTGATATCGGCGATCGTCAGCAGATACAGCATGTCCAGCCTGTCCCAGTCACCGACCTGCACCGCGAAACGATGCACGACTTCGGGATCCGCGATGTCCTGGCGCTGCGCGGTCACGCTCATCAGGAGGTGCCAGCGCACCAGCCACGCGACTTCTTCGGTATCGTCTTCGCCAAGGCCCATGCTGCGGCAGAACGCGCGCGCCTCGGTTTCGCCGAGCACGGAATGGTCGCCGCCACGGCCCTTGGCGATGTCGTGGAACAGCCCCGCGAGCAGCAGGATTTCCGGCTTGGCAAGCCGTGCGAACGCATCGCACGCCAGCGGCAGCGCGGCGCGCGTGTCCGGATCGGCGTAGCGCGCGATGTTGTGCAATACGCGCAGCGTGTGTTCGTCAACCGTGTAAACGTGGAACAGGTCGTATTGCATGCGTCCGACGACGCGTGCGAACGAAGGCAGGATCGCAGCCAGCACGCCATGCCGATTCAGTGCTTCGAGCACGCGTACCGCCGCCGCGCCGCGCCGCAGCAACCCGAGGAATGCGGCAAGCACGTCCGGGTTGCGCGACAGCGCGGTACCGTGGGCAACCAGCGCGTGTTCGACCGCGCGCATCGTGGCGGCAGTGATGCCCGCGCAGCCCTCGAGGCCATGGCGCTTGACGAATACCTCGATCAGGCCTTCGGGTGCCGCCAGCAACCATTCGGGATTGCGCAGTTCGAGGCGATTGCCGCGCATCACGAAGTTCGCGTCGAGATCACGCGGCGGCGGCAGCGGACGCAGGTGCTCTTGCAGGCGTTCCAGCAATTGGGTCAACAAGCGCTCGGCCACGCCGGCGGCACGAAAATACTCCTGCATGAAACGTTCGACCGCGGCGTTGCCGGCGGTATTGACGTCCTCGTAACCCAACCTCGCCGCCAGCGCGCGCTGCCAGTCGAACAACAATCGTTCTTCCGCACGGCCGGCTTCCAGGTGCAGGCCATAGCGGATGCGGCGCAAAACCCCACGGGCGTCGCGCAACGCGTCGCGTTCGCTGGCCTCCAGCAAGCGGGCGCCCACCAGACCATCAAGATCAGGCACGCCGATCAGGCGTTTCCCGAGCCAGCGAATCAGGTCGAGGTTGCGCAATCCACCCGGGCCGTCCTTCAGGTCGGGCTCGAGATTGTGGGTCGTGTCGTCGAAGCGCGCATGGCGCCGGGCGCGTTCATCAAGCTTGGCGGCAAGGTACGCATCGGGCGGCCACAGCGCGGGATCGTCGATGAGCGCGCGCAACGCCTGCACAAAGCGTTCGGCACCGGCCAACCGGCGCGCGTCCAGCAGGTTGGTAAACACACTCACGTCCGCCGCTGCGAGCTCTCGGCATTGCGCGAGCGTGCGCACGGCCTGTCCCGGTTTCAGACCGACATCCCACAGGCAGCCGAAGAACCCTTCGAGCGCGCGTATCAGCACGGGCTCGGGATCAGGCTCATGCAACACCAGCAGATCGATATCGGAAAACGGAAACAGCACGCCATGCCCGAACCCGCCGACCGCGAACAGCGCGGCGTTCCCGGTCTCGCCAACGCAGGCCGACCAGACATGCGCGCAGACCCCACTCACGACATCCGCCCTGGCATGCGCAAGCAGCCCCGCGCTGGCGCCCCGCCGGAACGCAGCCGTCAATGCGCGCGCGTGGTCATCCAGCAACTGCCGCAGCGCGGCGCGCGCATCGCGTGACACGCCGGCGCACGGCAGCGCCGGCGGAAGGCGTGGCGATAGCGGGATGGCGGCTATTCCCCTGGCAAGAGTGGGTGACATTGGCACCTGAAGAACCGTCGCGAGCGAAGGCAGATTGCGTGACGTCGGAGCGCAGCAAGCGGAGCGTACACGTCAGTACGTGAGCATTGCGAGCACCGCCAGCGCGCAAGCTGCCGAGCGCAGCAGGTTATTCAGGTGCCAACTAAGCGTCGGGCCATGCCGTCAGCAACTCATACCCATCATCCGTCACCGCAACCGTATGCTCCCACTGCGCGGAGAGCGAATGGTCCTTGGTGACGACCGTCCACCCATCGGGCATCTGGCGGGTGTTGCGCTTGCCGGCATTGATCATGGGCTCGACCGTAAACGTCATGCCTTTTTCCAGCCGCATGCCCTCGCCCCCGCGGCCGTAATGCAGCACCTGGGGTTCGTCGTGGTAGATGCGGCCGATCCCGTGCCCGCAGTACTCACGCACCACGGAGTAACCGGCGGCTTCCGCGTGCTGCTGGATCGCATGGCCGATATCGCCCAGCGTCGCACCGGGCTTGACCTGGCCGATGCCGAGCATCATCGCCTCGTAGGTGGTGTCGACCAGACGCTTGGCCAGCACCGAAGGTTCGCCCACGAAATACATGCGCGAAGTGTCGCCGTGCCAGCCGTCCTTGATCACGGTGACGTCGCAGTTGATGATGTCGCCTTCCTTCAGCACCTTGCCGGGGCTGGGGATGCCGTGGCAGATCACGTGGTTGACCGACGTGCACAGCGTCTTGGGGAAACCGCGGTAGCCAACGTTGGCCGGAATCGCGTGTTGCACGTTGACGATGTGGTCGTAGGCGATCTGGTCGATCTGCTCGGTGGTGACACCGGGCCTGATATGGTCCTTCAGCAGGGCCAGCACCTCGGCCGCGAGCCGGCCGGCCACGCGCATGCCTTCGAGTTCTTCGGGGGTTTTCGGAACAACAGGCATACGCTGGAATGGGTTCGGATCCGGTGGTGCGCCAAGCGAACACGCCGCTGCCGATTTCATCGGCGTGTCAGGCGCGTCCGCTGGAACAAGGGTAATTATCCTTCATCCTGGCCCGGCCTGCAGCCGCAGCCCCTTCCGGCTTGCCGGTCCGCCTGCATGTCTGTAGAATGCACCGGCTTTGCGAAAGCAAAACCGCCCACGCCGGGCGTCACCGGCGAATCCACACGCAGGTCGGAAACCGGCACCGGGGTCCTTCGCAAGAAGGTCGTTGCCGCGGGGCCTGCGGAAGCCCAACCCCGGAACCACGTTTGCCTGAAGTGCGCGTCATCCGCCATTCGCTGCGGCTCGCGGGAAGGCAAAAACGGGTTCCCCATCAGGAGTTACTCAAATGCCCCAAGTCACCATGCGCCAGATGCTGGAAGCCGGCGTCCATTTCGGTCACCAGACGCGTTACTGGAACCCCAAGATGGCGCCGTACATTTTCGGCGCGCGCGGCAAGATCCACATCATCAACCTCGAAGCGACGGTGCCGAAATTCACCGACGCGATGAATTACCTGTCCGGCCTGGCGCAGAAGCGCCGCACCGTGCTGTTCGTCGGCACCAAGCGCTCCGCGCGCGAAGCAATCGGCGAAGAAGCCCAGCGCTGCGGCATGCCTTACGTCAACGCCCGCTGGCTGGGCGGCATGCTGACCAACTTCCGCACTGTCAAGCAGTCTGTCGCGCGGTTGAAGGAACTGGAAGCCGCCGAAACCGACGGCACCTTCGACAAGCTGGTCAAGCACGAAGTGCTGGCGCTGCGCCGTGAACGCGACAAGCTCGAGAAGTCGCTGGGCGGCATCAAGGACATGAAGCACCTGCCGGACGCGCTGTTCGTGATCGACATCGGCCACGAAAACATCGCCGTGCTGGAAGCCAGGAAACTCGGCATCCCGGTGGTCGCGGTGGTCGACACCAACTACGACCCATCGCTGGTCGAGTACGCCATTCCGGGCAACGACGACGCGATCCGTGCGGTGCAGCTGTACGCGCGCGCCGCCGCCGACGCCGTGCTGGAAGGCAAGGCCGCCGCACCAATCCAGGCCCGCGGTGACGACAACGAGTTCGTCGAGCTCGACGCCGAGGGCAATCCGGTTGCCAAGGACGACGAAGACCGCAAGCCGGCCCGCCGCGCCCCGGCGAAAAAGGCCGCTTCGAAACCCGCGCCGCGCGTCGCCAACGTGCCGCCGCCGGGCGACGCCGACAAGGCGGGATTGGAGCGCGCCGAAGCCGAAGTCGCCGAGAACGAGGCGACGGACGAAGACGCGGCGCAGTAAGCGCAAGCCGCGCTGGCTCGCGGCATTGCAATCAACGCGGCAAGTCCCCACCTCTTGCCGCGTTTCCGCCGTCCCGATCCTGGTGGCACCCGGTTCCTCCACGGGCGACTCCCCGGTCGCCGCGCCTGCCGCGCGACGCCAACGTTTTCACTGCGCCGGCCGTGCCGGCGCACCCAAGCTGACGAGGTAGCAACATGGAAATCACCGCCGCGATGGTCAAGGAACTGCGCGAGCGCTCCGGCGCCGGCATGATGGAGTGCAAGAAGGCGCTCACCCAGAACAACGGCGATATCGACACGTCGATCGAATGGCTGCGCAAGCAGGGACTGGCCAAGGCCGACAAGAAAGCCGACCGCGTGGCCGCCGAGGGCCGCATCGCATTGGCGCAGGACGGCGGCAGCGGCGTGCTGGTCGAAATCAATTCCGAAACCGATTTCGTGGCCAAGGACGAGAACTTCCTGAAGTTCACCGATGAAGTGGCGCAGGCCGCATTGAAGAGCGGCGCGAAAGACGTCGAGGCCCTGAAGACGGCCAAGACTTCCTACGGCCCGACGGTTGAGGAAGGCCGCCAGTGGCTGGTCGCCAAGGTCGGCGAGAACGTGCAGGTGCGTCGTCTGGTTCGCATCGACAACGCCCCGGTGTTGGGCGCATACGTGCACGGCGGCCGCATCGGCGTGCTGGTCGCGCTGGAAGGCGGCGATGCGGATCTGGCGCGCGGCGTCGCGATGCACATCGCCGCCATGAACCCGCAATACGTTGCGCCGGAAAACGCGCCGGCCGAATTCGTCGCCAAGGAGAAGGAAATCTCGCTGGCGCAGATGTCCGACAAGGACAAGCAGAAGCCGGCCGAGATCCAGGAAAAGATGATCGCCGGCAAGATCAGGAAGACGCTCAACGAAATCTCGCTGACCGGCCAGCCGTTCGTGCTGGACACCAACGTCTCGGTCGGTGACGCGCTGGCGAAGGCCAAAGCCAAGGTGCTGTCGTTCCACCGCATCGCGGTCGGCGAAGGCATCGAGAAGGTGGTCGAGGATTACGCGGCGGAAGTGATGAAGCAGGCCGGGCTGGCGTAAGACCCTCCTCCATTGAAACCAAAAAAGCCGCGGACACCCGCGGCTTTTTTGTGTCGCCAGTCAGCCCGCTTCGCTACAATCGTCGCGTTTGCCCACCCACGGAGCCCTGCATGCCCGCCAAGCCGACGCCGACGCCGATCTACCGGCGCATCCTGTTGAAGCTGTCCGGCGAGGCGCTGATGGGCTCTACCGACTACGGCATCGACCCGGAAGTGATCGGCCGGATCGCGGATGAAATCCTCGAAGCGCGCAGGCTCGGCGTCGAAGTCGGCGTGGTGATCGGCGGCGGCAACATCTTCCGCGGAGCGGGTCTCGCCGAAGCCGGCATGGACCGCGTCACCGGCGACCACATGGGCATGCTGGCCACGGTGATGAACGCGCTGGCGATGCAGGACGCGGTGGAAAAACGCGGCGGCTTCGCGCGGGTGATGAGCGCGATCCAGATCCACGACGTGTGCGAGGATTTCATCCGCCGCCGCGCGATCCGGCATCTGGAAAAAGGCCGCATCGTGCTGTTCGCGGGCGGTACAGGCAACCCGTTCTTCACCACCGATTCCGCCGCGGCACTGCGCGCGATCGAGGTCAACGCCAACCTGTTGCTGAAAGCCACCAAGGTCGATGGTGTGTACAGCGCCGATCCCAAGAAGAAAAAGGACGCCAGGCGTTTCGAGCACGTCAGCTACGAAGAAGTGATCGCGCGCAATTTGAAAGTGATGGACACCGCCGCGATCGCGCTGTGCCGCGACCACGGCCTGCCGCTGCGCATCTACGACATGACCCGCCCTGGCAACCTGATGCGCATCCTCAAGGGCGAATCCATCGGCACACTGGTCGGCGGACCGGGCTGACCCGGTCACCAGGCGACACAGTGGCAGTGGCAGGCGCCGGTTCCGGCGCAACGGATTGCTGACCCATCGCAGCCCAGGTCAGTTTGCTTCAACTCCGGGACTGCTATGCTCGCGGCGTCGAACGCGCGGGGACTGGCAGCGCACGTTTATAATCGGCCGTTTCCATTGACTTGACGGGACCCGGCGATGAGCACGACCGACATCAAGAACGATGCCCAGGATCGCATGGGCAAGAGCATCGAGGCGCTGCGCCACGAGTTGTCGCACCTGCGCACCGGCCGCGCCAGCACCGCGCTGGTGGAAAACATCAAGGTGAACTATTACGGCTCCGACGTGCCGATCAACCAGGTTGCCTCGGTCGCCGTTTCCGATTCGCGCTCGTTGACCATCACGCCTTATGAAAAGCCGATGGTCGCCGCGGTCGAAAAGGCCATCATGGCGTCCGACCTCGGCATCACCCCGACCACCGCGGGCACCACCATCCGCCTGAACATGCCACCGCTCACCGAAGAACGCCGCAAGGAACTGGCCAGGCATGTGGGACATGCGGGCGAGAACGCCAAGGTGGCGGTTCGCAACATTCGCCGCGACGGGTTGCAGCAGATCAAGAACCTGCTGAAGGACAAGCAGATCAGCGAAGACGAGGATCGTCGCGCGCAGGACGAGATGCAGAAGCTGACCGACCGGTTCATCAAGGAAGTCGATGCGGCCGTGCAGGCCAAGGAACAGGAACTGCTGGCGATCTGATCAGCGCACCCATGCGAGTCCGGACCCCCGACATGCCGCACGCAAAAGGCGCCGGTACGGCCAGCGCCGTGCAGGCGGCCGTGGTGGCTGCGCGCGCGCCGGCCGAAGGAACCGGTGCCGCGGTGACCCGCCCTGCCCGCACGGTGGTGCCGCGCCACATCGCAATCGTCATGGACGGCAACGGACGCTGGGCCCGCCGTCGCGGGCAACCGCGCAGCTTCGGCCATCGCGCTGGACAGAAATCGGTGCGCGCCACCGTGGGCTGGTGCATGCGGAACGGCGTCGGTGCGCTGACGCTGTTCGCCTTCTCTTCGGAAAACTGGAAGCGTCCGCAGACCGAGGTCGGCGCGCTGATGGATTTGTTCCTGAAAGCGCTCGACAAGGAAATCGACGAGCTGCACAAAAATGAAGTGCGCGTGCACTTCGTGGGCGAACTGTCGGCGTTCTCGGATGCATTGCGCACCCGCATGCAGAATGCGGCAATTCGGACCGCCGGCAATTCGCGGCTGATCCTCAACATCTGCGTCAATTACGGCGGCCGATGGGATACGGTGCAAGCCGCGCGACGTGCCGCGGAAGCAGTGGCACGAGGCGAGCTCGACCCCGCGGCGATCGACGAACACACCCTGGCACCGTATTTTTGCCTGGCCGGCCTGCCTCCGCCGGACCTCTTCATCCGCACCGGGGGCGAGCGCCGCATCAGCAATTTCCTGCTCTGGCAGCTCGCGTACACCGAACTGTACTTCACCGACACCCTGTGGCCCGACGTGGATGATGCCGAGCTCGACCGTGCCCTTGACGACTACGCGCGCCGCGAACGGCGTTTCGGCTGTGCCCCCCTGCCCGCTGCGCGTGCAAGTTAAGCCCTGCCCATGCTGAAGCAGCGCGTCATCACGTCCGTCGTCCTCGCGCCGCTGCTCCTCGCGCTGATCTTCTTCACCAAGGCATCGGCGTTCGCCACGCTGCTGGGGCTGATCTTCCTGCTCGGCCTGTGGGAATGGACGCGCATGGCCGGCGCGCGTGGACGTCCCCTGCGCGCCACGCTGCTGCTCGGCTACGCGATCCTGTTCGCGCTGTTCTGGCACGTCTGCAAGACACCGTGGTGGTGGCTGCCCGTGCTCGCAGGACTTGCCTGGTGGCTGCTGGCGCTGTTGTGGCTGACCCGCAACCGCTTCGCCGCGGAAGCGACACGCATGCACACGCTGCTGAAACTCGTGGCCGGCGCGTTCGTGGTGGTGCCTGCATGGTGCGCGGTGGTGGTGATGCACGGCGACATGGCCGAGCCGCATACCGGTCACGGCCACTGGTGGGTGGTGTTTTTCGCGTGCATCGTGTTCGCGGCCGACATCGGTGCCTATTCCGCGGGCCGGCGTTGGGGCCACACCAAGCTGGCACCCGCGATCAGCCCCGGCAAGACCCGCGAGGGCGTTTACGGCGCGCTGGTGTGCTCGGGCGCCGTGGGCCTCATCGGCGGCGCCCTGCTGAAGGTGCCGGTCGACCGGCTGCCCGCAATCGCGGCACTGGCCTTGCTGACCGTGCTGTTCTCGATCATCGGCGACCTGTTCGAAAGCCTGATCAAGCGCCACGCGCACGTGAAGGATTCCGGTGCACTGTTCCCCGGTCACGGCGGCGTGTTCGATCGCATGGATTCGCTCGTCGCGGCGTTGCCGATCTTCGCGCTGGGGAAATTCCTGCTGGGATTGTAGGTACGCAACCTTTCCGCTCCGGAACTTGCGGCAACCCTCTGCGGTCGATGAACCATTGCGCCTCCTGAAGCGGATAACGGGCTTTCAGGCGGGTTGTTTTATGATGAGGGCCGGCAGTATTCGACAGCGATTGCATGAGCGACTTCACCAACATTCTCGGCTCCGCCTGGTGGATGATCGTCACCCTGGGCATCCTGGTGACCTTCCACGAGTTCGGGCACTTCTGGGTCGCGCGCCGTTGCGGCGTCAAGGTGCTGCGCTTCTCGGTGGGCTTCGGCAAGCCGGTCAAGTCGTGGTACGGCAAGGACGGCACCGAGTACTGCGTGGCGTGGATTCCGCTGGGCGGCTACGTGAAGATGCTGGACGCGCGTGAGGGCAACGTCGAACCCGGGGATCTTCCGCGCGAGTTCACCGGCAAGCCGATCTGGCAACGCATCCTGATCGTGCTGGCGGGGCCGGCTTTCAACCTGATCTTCGCGGTGGCGGCGTTCTGGGCGATGCTGGTGATCGGCAAGCCCGATTTCCAGCCGCTGATCGGCGACGTCACCCACCTCGCGGCGCAGGCCGGCATACAGCGCGGCGACCGCGTGTTGAGCGTCAACGGTCACGCGATTTCCAACTGGACCGACCTCGGCCTCGCTCTGGCCAGCGCCGCACAGGCACGCCAGCCTGCGCCGCTGGAAGTGCGGACCCCGAAGGGCGCGGTCGAAACGCACGCGCTGCAGTTCGAAAAACTGCCGCCGCACCCCAGTGACCAGACCCTGTTCGACCAGATCGGCATGACGCCGCTGCAACACACGTTGCCGGCCGTCGTCGGCAAGATCGTCCCCGGCAGCGCCGCGCAAGCAGCGGGGCTGCAAGCGGGCGACAGGATCCTGAGCATCGACGGCACGGCCATCGCCGACTGGAACCAGTTGACCGACACCACCCGCAAATACGCCAGGCCCGACCACAAGCTTGCACTGGTGATCGAGCGCGCGGGCCAACGCGTACCCATCGGTGTGCAACCGCGCCTGACCGCCGAGCCGGATGGCAGCAAAATCTGGGCCATGGGTATCTACGTCCAGCCCAGGACCGTTAAGTACGACACCGTGCTGCGGCGCGGACCGCTTGCCGCCATTCCGGACGCGTTCGCGCAGACCTGGGATTTCACCGCGACCACGGTGAAGATGCTGGGACACATGCTGTCGGGGTCGGCCGCGCTGTCCAACCTGTCCGGCCCGATATCCATCGCGCAGTACGCCCAGACCTCGGCCGAGATGGGGCCGGCCTGGTTCCTGTACTTCCTCGGCATCATCTCGCTCAGCCTCGGCATCATGAACCTGCTGCCCATTCCGATCCTGGACGGTGGCCACCTGCTCTACTACCTGATCGAACTGGTCAAGGGCAGCCCGCTGTCCGATCGCGCGATGGCGGCAGGCCAGTACATGGGCATGGCCCTGTTGGTAATGTTGATGGGCTTGGCCTTCTACAACGACATCCTGCGGATTTTTTCGTGAACGCAATCCCCCAGTGCAATGTCAGAGTCCGCGGGCGTGGTGCCGCTTGACTGCTTCGCTTTCCCGGGCGCGGTTGCGCCTGTACGATGCACGGTTTGCGCTACATCCTCCCGAGTTCCGGAATCGACGATGAAACGAGTCGCCGCACTGATCCTGTTCGCCGCCCTGTCCGCCCCGATGGCGGCGTACGCCTTTCAGCCCTTCACCGTCAGCGACATCCGCATCGAGGGCCTGCAGCGCATCGCCGCCGGCACCGTGTTGAGCTATCTGCCGATCGAACCCGGCCAGACGATGACCGACGCCACCGCGCAGAAGGCCATCAAGGCGTTGTTCAAGACCGGCTTCTTCAACGACGTCGAACTGGAACAGCAGGGCTCGATCCTGATCGTGAAGGTGCAGGAGCGTCCCTCGATCGCCAGTCTCACCGTGCACGGCAACAAGGACATCAAATCCGACCAGTTGCTGAAGGGCTTGAAGTCGGCCGGCCTCGCCGAAGGCCAGACCTTCGACAGGCTCACGCTTGACCAGGTCCAGCAACAACTGGTTTCGCAGTACAACGACCGCGGCAAGTACAACGTCGAGATCGAACCGCACGTCACCAATCTCGACCGCAACCGCGTTGCGATCGACATCGAGATCCACGAGGGCAAGGCGGCCAAGATCCAGGAAATCAACATCGTCGGCAACCACACCTTCACCGACAACGAAATCCGCAAGGACTGGGAATCGGGCACCCCCAACTGGACGTCGTGGTACTCCAGCAACGACCAGTACTCGCGCGAAAAACTCTCGGGCGACCTGACCAAACTGTCCTCGTACTATCTCGACCGCGGCTACGCCGATTTCAACATCAATTCGGCGCAGGTCACGATCAGCCCGGACAAGCGCAACATCTACATCGCCGCCGGCATCCATGAAGGCGACATCTTCAAGATTTCCGACATCCACCTGCTCGGTACGCTGGTGCTCCCCGAGGCTGCGCTGCGCAAGGTGCTGCGCATCAAGCCCGGCGAGGTGTTCGACCGCCACAGCATCGAACTGTCGTCGGACGCCATCACCGATGTCCTTTCGAACATTGGCTACGCGTTCGCCAAGGTATCGCCGGTTCCGAAGGTGGACGAACAAAACCACACCGTCGACCTCACCTTCTTCGTCGATCCGGGCCCGCGCGTATACGTGCGCCGCATCAACTTCAAGGGCAACACCAACACCCAGGACCAGGTGCTGCGCCGCGAAATGCGCCAATTCGAAGGCGCGTGGTATTCGCAGGCCGCGATCGACCGGTCCAAGGTGCGCCTGCAGCGCCTCGGCTTCTTCAAGGACGTCAACATCGATACCGTGAAGGTTCCGGGCACGACCGACGAGGTGGATCTCAACGTCAAGGTGGCCGAGGAATCATCGGGGCAGTTCCAGTTCGGCGTCGGTTACTCGCAGGTGTCGGGCATCATCCTCTCGACGTCGATTTCCAACAACAACTTCCTCGGCACCGGCAACACCGTGTCGGCGACTTTCTCGAAGAGTCTGTTCCTGAAGCAGTACCAGGTGTCGTTCTTCGATCCCTACCTCACCGACAGCGGCATCGGCATCGGCTACAGCGCCAGCGTGCTGAAGTTGAACCAGGGCGAGCAGAACATCGCGTCGTATCTGTCCGACACCGACTCGTTCTCGACGTACCTGAGTTTTCCGATCAGCGAGACGGACAGCGTCAACGTCGGCATCGGCCTCAACAAGACCAAGCTGGACCTGATCCCCGGTTACACGCCGCAGATGTTCTTCGACCAGATCTACAAGATCGGGCACTACACGATCCACAACACGCCGTTGACGCTCTCCTACGCGCACGACACGCTGAATAGCTTCTTCAAGCCCACGCGCGGCGGCCTCCAGCAGATCAGCGCCGAGATCGGCCTGCCGGGCGGCACGGTGCCCTACTACAAGCTGACCCTTACCAGCAGCGACTATTTTCCGCTGCCATTCGGGTTCGTGGGCCACCTGTCCGGCACGCTTGGCTATGGCAAGGCCTACGGCAGCAAGGACATTTCGGTGCAGTACGCCGATGCCGACGGCAACATCCGCACCATGGCGTACCCGTTCTTCCAGAATTACTACGCCGGCGGCGTGCGCGACGTGCGCGGCTTCCAGGACAACACGCTGGGTCCACGCATCTGCTCCGGACTGATCGATGCCAACGGCAAGCCCGATCCGACCGCCATCGCGGTCAACGGTACCTGCTCGGGGGGCGCCTACTATCGTCCCCAACCGGTCGGCGGTGCATTCAAGGTGCTTGGCAGTGCGGAGCTGGTGTTGCCGTTCTTCAAGGACAACAACAAGGCGCGCATCTCGTTGTTCACCGACGTCGGCAACGTTTATGCCAGCTATGGCGACTTCAACGCTGCGGACCTGCGCGCTTCGGCGGGCATCTCGCTGCAGTGGATCGCGCCGGTCGGCCCCATCGTGATCAATCTGGCCCGGCCCATTCGTGATCAGCCCGGCGACAAGCCGTTCGAAGAGACGCTGCAGTTCTATTTCGGTCGCACGTTTTGACGGCCCGCGAATAAGCTATTGCGCTCGGCAGCCTGCGTGCCGGCTGTGCTCGGAATGCTCACGTACTGACATGTACGCTCCGCTTCCTGCGCTCCGGCGTCACGCAACCCGCCTTCGCTCGCGACGTTTATTCATGGGCCGTCTGCGTCGGCATGGTCGCGATCCGACCATCATGCGTGCCACCATATAGGCGCAGGGACACGCCGTACCTGACTGAAGGGGCGAATGGAACGATCGAACGGCTATCGCATCGACGAACTGGCGCAACGCTTTGGACTGGAAGTGCGCGGCGACGCGTCTGGCGTGATCCGAGGCGTGGCATCCTTGGCGCGCGCAGGGCACGAGCACCTCGCGTTCCTGGCCAACCCGCGTTACAGCAGCGATCTCGCGCATACCCAGGCGGGTGTGGTGGTGCTGCACGCCGAGCATGCCGATGCGAGCCGCGTGCCGGTGCTGGTCGCGAAGGATCCCTACCTCGCCTACGCACGCATCGCGGCACTGTTCGAGCACACGCCCGCGCCCGCCCAGGGCATCCATCCGGGCGCGGTGATCGCGCCGAACGCGCGCGTGGACGCCACGGCCAGCATCGGGCCGGGTTGCGTGATCGAAACCGGTGCGATCGTCGAAGCCGGCGCCATTCTTGGCCCGCATTGCGTCGTTGGACCGGATTGCACGGTCGGCATGCAATCACGCCTCGGTGCACACGTGACACTGGTGACCCACGTGGTGCTCGGCAAGCGGGTGATCGTCCACGCCGGCGCCGTGCTGGGTGCCGACGGCTTTGGTCTTGCGCGCGACCTCGACGGCTGGGTCAAGGTGCCGCAGCTCGGCGGCGTGCGGATCGGCGATGACTGCGAAATCGGTGCGAACACGACCATCGATCGCGGCGCGCTGGAGGACACGGTGCTGGAGGAAGACGTGCGTCTCGACAACCAGATCCAGATTGCGCACAACGTCCGTATCGGGGCGCACAGCGCGCTGGCCGGCTGCGCGGCGGTCGCCGGCAGCGCGACGATCGGCCGCAACTGCCTGATCGGCGGCAGCGCGGGCGTGTTGGGCCACCTCGAAGTGGCCGACGGCGTTACCATCACGGCGATGACCCTGGTGACCCATTCGATACGCGAACCGGGCGTGTATTCTTCCGGCGCGCCCATCGAGGAAAACCGCGCATGGCGCCGCAACGCCGCGCGCATGCGCCAACTGGATGCCATGGCGCGTCGCATCGCCACGCTCGAAAAGCAGCTGCAAGCATTGAACAAGGAACGCAACGCATGAACCCCACCACTGCCACCGTGACCCTGCCGGTCGATGCGGAACGGATCGCGGCCATCCTGCCGCACCGCTACCCTTTCCTGCTGGTCGACCGGGTGGTCGAACTCGATGCCGGCAAGAGCATCGTCGCGCTGAAGAACGTCACGCTCAACGAACCGTTCTTCACCGGCCATTTCCCGGGTCATCCAGTGATGCCGGGCGTGCTGATCGTCGAGGCACTGGCGCAGGCGTCGGGGCTGCTGCTCGGTCTTTCGGGCACCCATGCGGACAAGGAAAACTGCATCTTCTACCTCGCCAAGGTCGACAACGCGCGCTTCCTCAAGCCCGTCGTGCCCGGCGACCAGCTGCGGCTGGAGGTGCAACTGAAGCGCCTGATCCGCGGCATGGGCATCTTCACCGCGCGCGCGGTGGTCGATGGCAAGGAAGCTGCAACCTGCGAGTTGATGTGCGCGGAATCCACGCGGTGAACCCTGCCAGGCCCAACATCCACCCGACCGCCATCGTCGATCCGGGCGCCAGGCTTGCCGACGATGTGATCGTAGGTCCGCTCACCGTGATCGGTGCGGAAGTAGAGGTCGGGCCGGGGTGCCGCATCGGCGCGCATGCGTTGCTGCAGGGCCCCACGCGGATCGGGCGCGACAACCGCATCGACGCCTACGCCTCGATCGGTGGCGATCCGCAGGACAAGAAATACAAGGGCGAACGCAGCGAACTCGTGATCGGCGACGGCAACACCTTCCACGAGTTCGTCACGATCAACCGCGGCACCGCCGAGGGCGGCGGCGTCACGCGCATCGGTGACGACAACTGGGTGATGGCATACGTGCATGTCGCGCACGACTGCTCCATCGGCAGCCATACCATTTTCGCCAACAACGCCACCCTCGCCGGTCACGTCGAAATCGGCGATTGGGTCGTGCTGGGAGGATTCGCGGGCGTGCACCAGTTCTGCAAGGTCGGCGCGCACGCCTTCGCAGCGATGTACGCGGCGATCAACCGCGACGTGCCGCCCTTCATTTATGTCGCGGGCCAGTTCGCGGCGCCGCGCGGCGTCAACGCCGAAGGCCTGAAGCGGCGCGGCTTCGACGCCGAACGCATCGGCGCCATCAAACGCGCATATCGCACCCTCTACATGTCGCACAAGACACTCGAAGAGGCCCGCGCAGCGCTCACCGAACAGGCATCCGCCAGCCCGGATGTGCACGCATTCTGCGACTTCATCGACCGCAGCGAGCGATCGCTGGTACGTTGAATGGAATCCCGCACCGGCTCGCGCGTATTCGCGGTGGTCGCGGGTGAGGATTCCGGCGACTTGCTTGGTGCCGAGTTGATCGACGCTTTGCGCGCCAATCACCCGAATGCGAAATTCGTGGGCGTGGGCGGCCCGCGCATGCGTGCGGCGGGGCTGGATGCCTGGCACGACATTTCCGAGCTCTCGGTGATGGGCCTTGCCGAGGTGTTGCGCCACCTGCCCCGCTTGCTGTGGCTGCGGACGTCGCTCGCGCGCCGGTTGATCGCATTGCGGCCGGACGTGTTCATCGGCATCGACGCGCCCGATTTCAATTTCGGCCTCGAAAAAAAATTGAAGCACGCCGGCATTCCCACCGTGCACTACGTCAGCCCGTCGATCTGGGCGTGGCGCGAAAGGCGCGCCGAAAAGATCGGGCGATCCGCCGACAGCGTGCTGTGCCTGTTCCCCATGGAGCCGGCGCTGTACGCGAAGCACGGGGTCAATGCGAGATTTGTCGGCCATCCGTTGGCGGACCGCTTCCCGCTCGTGCCCGACCGAAAGGCCGCGCGGCGCGAGCTTGGACTGGACGCCGATGCGCCGATGCTCGCCGTACTGCCCGGCAGCAGGTTGTCGGAAATCCGCCGGCTGGGTGCGATCTTCCTGGACGCGGCGCAACGGGTCGCGACTGAAATTCCCAACCTGCAGGTGGTGATTCCGGCCGCCAATGCCCACTGCCGCGCTGCGCTGGAAAAATTGCAGCGCGAACCCGGCCCCGTGCTGGTCGACGGCCACGCGCATCGCGCCATGGCGGCAGCCGACGTGGTCTTGCTGGCGTCGGGTACCGCCGCGCTCGAGGCCATGCTGGCGAAACGCCCGATGGTGGTCGGCTACCGCATCGCACCGCTCACGCACGCGCTGGTCAAGGGTCTGGGCATGCTCAAGACGAACGTGTATGCGCTGCCCAACGTGCTCGCTGGAAAAATGCTGGTGCCGGAACTGATGCAACACGACTGCACGCCCGAAAAACTTGCAGACGCGGTCGTCAGACTGTTCCGCGACACGGCCCGGCGCGATGAACTGACGCACGAATTCGAGCGCATGCACCTTTCGCTGCACAAGGGCGGTGGCGCCGCGGCCAGCGCCGCGCGCGCGATCGACCAGGTGGTGGCGACACGCAACGGGATGGCGGCGCCATGAACAACACGCGCTTGCGGTTTTTCTCGTGGCGTTGCCATTACGCCTGGCTGCTCGCATTCGCTGCGGCGGTGTTCCTCGCGGCCCTGCGTTTCGGGCCACTGGCCGAGCAGACCCCCATCGAATGCGTGTTCGCATCGCTGATCCTGGCCGGGCTGGCGCTGTTCGCGATCGCTGCCAGCGGACGCATCGCATTCGGGCTGCTTGCGGGCAGCCTGCCCATGCTGTTGCTGGTGATCGCCGCCAATCTGAAATTCAGGTACCTCTCGACGCCCCTGCTGGCACCGGATCTCGTCTATTACTTCAACGCCGAAATCGCGCAGACGCTGCTGCGCTACCCGTTCATCATCGCGGCAATCGTGGCCGCCACCGTGCTGGTGCCGTTGCTGCTCGTGTTGCTGTGGCGAGGCGACTTCCGGCCCGGTCCAAACCTCGCGACACGCAGCGCCCGCGCTTTCGGTGTTGCCGCCGCCATCGCGCTGCTGGCCGTGACGCTGTACCCGCGCGGACCCTTCGCCGCGGTGTACGACAAGGGCATGTGGGAAGCGATGAACGACGAGAGTTTCGTGACGGATTTCGTCGTCTCGATCCGCAACGCACACGTAAGCACGCCCCGGTTCCGGACCGCGGATGCAAACCACGACGACTGGCGTGACCTGGCTTCGGGTACCGCCGTGGGCACGCGGAAACCCGACATCGTCACGGTGCTGGAGGAAAGCACCTTCGACCCACGCATGCTCACCGCATGCACGTCCAGCCTCTGCGATGCACGCATGTTCCAGCCCGACGCCGACACCATCGCGCACGGCTGGTTGAACGTCCACACCTGGGGCGGCGGAACATGGACCAGCGAGTTCGCGTTCTTTTCCGGCCTGCCGCACACCCTGTTCGGGCCTGCCGGCGTCTACGCGCCGTTCAACCTGGCGCCGCGAATCCGCTACACGCTGCCGCGCCTGCTCGATGCCGACGGTTACCGCACGGTCGGAATCTATCCGACCGACGGTGATTTCATGAACGGCCGCGATGCCTATGCCGATTACGGGTTCGATGCGTTCTACGGCGGCCAGGAACTGAATCTCGACTGGGGCGCCACGGACGCGGACGTCTTCGCGGCCTTTGAGCGCGTATTCAAGGCCGAGAAGGCAAAGGCGGCCGGCAAACCGCTGTTCGTGTTCGTGCTGACGCTGTACCAGCACGGCCCGCACATGACGCCGTTCAACGAGATGTCCGCGCCTTACGACAAGCCGCTGTTTTCCGGCAAGCTCGCGACGAACAACAAGCCTCTGGACGACTGGCTGAACCTCAACCTCACCAATTATCTGCAACGCCTGTCGATGTCCAGCGCAGCGATGACGCAACTGGAAGCCTTCCTGCGCCGTGACGATCGTCCGGTGCTGTTGCTGCATTTCGGCGACCACCAGCCTTCGTTCGACGGTGCGATCAACGCGTTGGCCAAGACCGTGCCGCCGCAGGTTCCCGATCCGCAGTACACGACGTACTACATGCTCAAGGGCTTCAACCTGCCGATCCGCCAGGAGAACTACCCGGTACTGGACATCGC
>DATFGL010000085.1:0-27519 GCA_035249465.1 Rhodanobacteraceae bacterium
AGCGGATGGCTCAGGATTTCGTGGAGAAAGTGACTCGCGCCAACCTGTTGGAGGGCTTGCGCGTTGGCATTGCCGACTGGTGCGGCGGCGGCGGAGGCTGCTTCTTGGATCATGGCGCTACCCTTCCTTCAAGTTGTAGCAGAGTGGAACGTTGGTTGACGAACTCTAACGGATGGAAATCTGAAGAGCGTGAAATCTACATCATGCCCTGTAGGCTGAAATTGACCGGGACCCGGACCACGCCACCCGCGGCCTTGCCGTTGTGGACACCAGGGTTGAACTTCCACTTGCGCGCGGCTTCCTCGGCAGCACGATCAAGTTCACGGTAACCGCTCGATTTTTCGACGGTGACGTTGACCACTTCACCCGCGGCGTTGATGGTGATGTCAAGGATCACCATACCCTGGTGGCCCTGGCGCATCGCCTGGATCGGATAAGGCGGCGGGTTGCGGTTCTTGTAACTGATGTCGATCGACGCCTGCACGTCCGCGGGCGGCGGCGGCGGCGACGGCGGGCGCGGAGGCGCGGCCGGGGTTGACATGACCGTTTGTTGCTGCGGCGGCGGCGGCGCCGGGGGCGGCGGCATCGGCGGCGGCTTCTGGATCTTGATTTCCTTCGGCGGCGGCTGCTTCGGCGGCTCCGGCGGTGGTGGTGGTGGCGGTGGTGGCGGCGGCGGCGGCGGAATGAACTGGACGCGCACGATGGCCTGCTTGTTTTCCTTCTTCGCACCCGGCGGAGCCGCCGGCGCAAGCAGCATGATGATGATGCCGGCGTGCAACGCAATCGCGAACGCAATCGCAATCGTGCGCCACCAGTTGAATCGTTTGCGGTCTTGAGCCGACGTACGTGCCATCGTGTATTGAACCAATCGCTGACCTGTTGGGCCCCACCGCGGCGCCGTCCCGTTGTCCGGGACGGTGCCGCAACCAAGGCGGCGGAAAAGTGTGAAACGTTACACCAGCGTGACGACTTTGCCTAGTGGCAAGAGCCAAAAATTTATATTGCTTGCCTCGCGGAAACCCGACGTCCGCGCCGGATCACTTGTGTCCCAGCTGCTTCAGGGTCCGCTGTGCATCGGCGCGCGTTTCCGGGTCCCGTGCTGCCTGCTCGTACGCCGCGCGCGCGGCGGTTTTGTCCTTCAACGCAAGCTCGGCGTTGCCCAAAGTGAGATACGCCGCGCCCATGCGCTTGAAGCTGCCCTTCGCGATCGCCTGCTTGAGCGCGTCCCGTGCTTCCGTGTGGTGGCCGAGCTGTTCCAGCAGCTGACCACGCAGGAAGTCCACTTCACCCGTTTTTGCATCGGGTGCGGCCTTGGCGTATGCGGCCGCGGCATTCTTGTAATCGCCCGCGATGGTGTAGGAGTCACCCAGCAGCTTGTAGCTGTCGTAGCCGGGCTGGATGATGCCCTTGCTCATCCCCTCCTGGAGGACGCCCACGGCCTTCATGGCGTTGGCCTTCGGATTCGAGCTGTTCTGACCGAGGTTGTCGTACATCTTGGCCATGTTCATGTAGCCGGCCTGATCCTTGATCTGGCCGTTGGCGCGCGCGCGCTCGAGCAGGGCCAGTGCCTTCTGGTCCTGATGCGCGTTGATGTAGATCGCGATGACGTTCTGCAGCAGCGTGCTGTTGTTGGGATCCTTGGCGAGCGCGGCTTCCGCGAGCTTGGCCGCGTCATCGTACTTGTCCATCGCGAAGTCGCTGGCCATCTCGATCTGGTCCCAACTCGCCTGCGGCTTGTCGCTCAGGGATTTGGCCTTCTGGATGGCCGCAACGGCCTGCGGATATTTTTGCATCCTGTAATACGCGTTGCCCTGCAGCGCATACACGTCCGCCGATTGCGCACCGCTTTCCTTGTTCCAAGTATCCA
Source organism: Rhodanobacteraceae bacterium (assembly GCA_035249465.1). Lineage (GTDB taxonomy): Bacteria > Pseudomonadota > Gammaproteobacteria > Xanthomonadales > Rhodanobacteraceae > 66-474. Next base: position 1,868 of record DATFGL010000085.1, read on the forward strand.
GCGTCGTCAGTGCATCGCCGTAGTCTTCGTCGGCGATGTACATCTGCGCGAGCGTCTCGAGCCCCTGGAAATAGCTGTCGTTGTCGAGCGCGTTAGAATCGAGCGCCTGCTTCTGCAGCGCGATCGCACCCTTGGTATCGCCACCGCGGTACTTCACCTGCGCGAGGCCCAGCATCGCGAGTGACTTGGCGTAGGCGCTACTGCTCGAATCAGCGATGGGCTGAAGATCCTTGAGGGCCGTTGAAGAATCTCCACCGTTGGCGGCCGCCAACCCTTCATTGAGGGTCTTCGCCTCCTTGGCGTTGACGCTCCGGTCCTTGGGCTGTTTGCGCGTCGCGTTGGGATACTTGGTTTCCTGTTTGGCCTGCTTCTCGGACTTCTCTTTCTTCTGCTCGCATTTGTGCTGCAACATCTGAAAAGTGCTGCACTGGTCACCACCCTGACTCACCTGGGCGAATGCAGTCGCCGGCAGAACCGCCAGTGCGACAGCGGAGCACATGCCACAAATCACCCAGCGGGACTCAAGCTTCATCGGAACGCCTCTCACAGAAAGGGTATGTGCGCGCAAACGGGGAGAGTGAGAGTAGCGCGGGCCATGCGCAAAGCTCAAGTACCGGACGGCCACACGTTCATGCACACGCCCCGGCGTTTTCAGATATCCAGATTGCCGACCCGCAATGCGTTGGATTCGATGAACTCGCGGCGGGGCTCGACTACGTCGCCCATCAGGGTCGAAAAAATCTGGTCGGCCTCGAGCGCATCTTCGACACGCACTTGCAGCAGCCGCCGCGTGTCGGGATTGACCGTGGTCTCCCACAGCTGTTCCGGATTCATTTCACCCAGACCCTTGAAGCGCTGGATCTGGCGTCCCTTCTTGGCTTCCTCGAACAACCAGGCGCGTGCGTCGGCAAAACTGCCAGCCGACTGTGCAGCGTTCCCGCGGCGAACTTCCGCACCATCCATACCGCGGCCGTGCAGCGCGCGCGCCACTTCCAGCAACGGCCGGAAATCGGCGCCGGAAAAGAAGCTGCGTGGCAGCACCCAAGTGTGCTCCGTACCGTGTTGCGAACGCTGCAGCAACCATGCGGCCGGGTGCTCTCCCGCGGCTTCGCGCAGGTCGAGCCGGAACTGCGGGCGGCCCAAGCCCGTGGCATTGAGTTTCGACGTCAAGCCATCCGCCCACCCGCGCATTGCGGAGGGGTCTACCCACATGCCATCTTCAAGCGGGGCGTGTTCCAGCATTGCCGTGAACACGCCGGCATCGCCGCGCTGTCCCAGCCTGCCGATCTGGTCGAGTCCAGCTTGGTACTGGCGCAACAGCGATTCCAGTGCCGCGCCTTCGATGGCGGCAGCGCCCGCCCCGGGCAGCCAGGCGGCGTCCTGCACCGCGCTGGCGATCAGGTATTCGTTCAACGCCGCATCATCCTTCAGGTAAAGCTCGTTCTTGCCCTGTTTGATCTTGTACAGAGGCGGCAGGCCGATGTAGACGTGGCCGCGTTCGATCAGCTCCGGCATCTGGCGGTAAAAGAAAGTGAGCAGCAGCGTACGGATATGCGAACCGTCCACGTCCGCATCGGTCATGATGATGATGCGGTGGTAGCGCAGCTTTTCGACATTGAACTCGTCCTTGCCAATGCCGGTGCCCAGCGCCGTAATCAGGGTTCCCACCTCGGCGGAGTTCAGCATCTTGTCGAAGCGGGCCTTCTCGACATTGAGGATCTTGCCCTTCAGCGGCAGCACCGCCTGGGTCTTGCGGTTGCGTCCCTGTTTGGCCGAACCACCCGCCGAATCGCCCTCGACCAGAAACAGCTCGGACAGCGCGGGATCACGTTCCTGACAGTCTGCCAATTTGCCGGGCAGTCCGGCGATGTCGAGCGCACCCTTGCGCCGCGTCAACTCGCGCGCCTTGCGCGCGGCTTCACGGGCGCGGGCCGCGTCAACCACCTTGCCGGCGATGAGCTTGGCGTCGCCGGGATTCTCCTGCAGGTACTCCTCGAGCTTGGTGTTGACCGCCTGTTCGACAATGCCCTTCACCTCGGAAGAAACCAGCTTGTCCTTGGTTTGCGACGAAAACTTGGGGTCGGGCACCTTGACCGACAGAACCGCGATCAGCCCTTCGCGCATGTCGTCGCCCGACAAGGCAACCTTGGAGTTCTTCGCCAATCCTGACTGTTCGATGTAGTTGCTGAGCGTTCGCGTCAATGCGGCGCGCAATCCCGTCAAATGCGCACCACCGTCCTTTTGCGGGATGTTGTTGGTGAAGCAGAAGATCGATTCCTGATAACCGTCGGTCCACTGCATGGCCAGTTCGACGGTGGTGTCACCGGATTGGGTGCTGAAGCCAATCGCGTTGGGGTGCAGGGGGGTCTTGAGCTGGGAGAGATGCTTGACGAAAGCGCGAATGCCGCCTTCGTACTGGAACACGTCTTTTTTTCCAACCCTCTGATCCTCAAGGGTTATTTTTACACCCGAATTCAGGAAAGCCAGCTCGCGCAAGCGTTTGGCCAGGATGTCATATTGGAATTCGATATGGGTGAAGGTCCCCGAACTGGGCAGAAACCGCACGGTGGTTCCGCGACGGTCCGCGGGTCCAATCTCCCGTAGCGCGTACAACGGTTCGCCCAGGCGGTATTCCTGCCGATATTCCTTGTCGTTGCGATAGATCGTGAGCCACAGGTGTTCGGACAGCGCGTTGACGACCGAAACACCCACGCCGTGCAGGCCGCCCGAAACCTTGTAGGAGTTGGCGTCAAACTTGCCGCCCGCATGCAGGACGGTCATCACGACCTCGGCCGTTGAGCGGCCCTCTTCCGGGTGAATATCCACCGGAATGCCGCGGCCATTGTCCACCACACTTACCGTGCCGTCATCGTGAATGGTGACTTCAATGTGGTCGCAATAGCCCGCCAGGGCTTCATCGATGGCGTTGTCCACAACCTCGAAGACCATGTGGTGCAGACCCGTGCCGTCATCGGTATCGCCGATGTACATGCCGGGACGTTTGCGAACGGCCTCGAGTCCTTTCAGAACTTTGATGCTGCTGGAATCGTAGGTGTCATTCATGGGTGGTCTCAAAAATCGCAATAAGCAGCGCAAACGCACCATTATACCCGCGCAGGATCCGTCTCCCTTCGGCTACGGATTGAAGCGCTGGCATTCCGCTCGTTCCACGTGGAACAACCTCGTGGTCGCGTTCACCCGGCTGGAATCCGGCATACGTGTACCCGTCAGCCAGCTCTGGACCGCAGTCTGGTGAAGCCACTGGATCACCAGTGCCGCATGGGGCATGTCCAGCTCCGATTCCAGATCGTCGAGACACAATAAAGGATATTCACCAACGTTGTCTTTGAGCCAACGCGTGAGCGCCAGGGTGCATACCAAGGCCGCGGCTTTCGCTTGTCCGCGTGACAAGTGCTCGCGCTTGGCCACCCCGTCGAACACCATCACCCAGTCGGCCCGATGGGCCCCAACCCGTGTAAAACCCATCTCGCGGTCACGATCTCGCGTCTCGGCCAACTCCCGGGCCAAGCCGCGCTGGGTATCCCAACCGGGACGATAATCGATTCGAACGTTGCCCAATTCGGGAACAAGGATCGCAGCCTCCTGTGCGACGTAAGGTTCCAGCCCCGCCAAACAGCGCGCCCGCATGGCGTGTATTTCCTGCGCCAAATACCCAAGATCATGTTCCCATGGAACAAAATCATCGGAAGACGCGCTTTGGCGAAGCAGCGCATTGCGTTGGCGCAACGCTCGGCGCCAAGCTTTCCATAATCCCAGGGAGGCATGTTCCACGTGGAACACGCTCCAATCGAGAAACCCCCTGCGCTCCTCGGCGGGACCGAGAATCAGCGCCTGACTTTCCGGACCGAAGTAGACAACGGGGCAGGCCTCGAACAACGGCGCCAGGGTCGACAAATCCGCGCCATCAAGACGTCCGATCCACCGATCCTCCGTGCGGGACAGCCCGAGCCGCGTCTTGGGCCTCCGGCTGCCCTGGATTTCGGCGTAGAGGAGGTAACCGTTCGCGCCGTGACGCTTGGGCGCCGTCCGGCCGCCGGCCCGAAAGGAGCGGCCATGCGAAAGAATGTAGGCGGCCTCCAGCAATGTAGTCTTGCCGGCGCCATTCGGCCCGATCAACCAATTGATCCCGGGCCCCGGTGCGAAGCTTACGTGCTCGAAACAACGCAGATCGCCCGCCCGCAACAGTTCAATATTCACGGCGTCGTTCCGCGTGCGGGCCGCCGGAGCGACCGCGTTACAGCCGCAACGGCATCACCACGTGTTGCGCTTCCTGGCTCGAGACGCCACGCAACAGGCAACTTGATTGGGCGTCGCGCAACTGAAGTTGCACGGTCGCCTCGTCCAGAGCCCCCAATGCTTCGAGCAGGTAACCGACGTTGAAACCGATCGCGACGTCGCCGACCTTGGTATCCGCCTCGATCTCCTCGAAGGCCTCTTCCTGCTCGGGATTGTGGGCGATGATGCGGAGGCAGCCGGGGGCCACTTCGAGACGAACGCCGCGATACTTCTCGTTGGAAAGAATCGCTGCGCGCTGCAGCGCATTGCGGAGCCCTTCGCGATCGACTTTCACGATCTTGTCGGCGCCCAAGGGCACGACGGCTTCGTAATCCGGAAAACGGCCATCGATCAACTTGGACGTGAACACCACATCCGAGCGGCGGACCCGCAGGTGGTTGCTGGAAAATTCGATTTCCACCAAATCGTCGGCGTTCTCGAACAAGCCTTGCAGCTCCACCACACCCTTGCGGGGAATGATCAGCTGCCGGGTATTGCTTGCCGGCTTGTCCAGGGTTGTCTGGGCCATCGCCATACGATGTCCGTCGGTGGCCACGCAACGCAGCTCGGCGCCGCGCAAATCCAGCAGCAACCCGTTCAGGTAGTAGCGGACGTCCTGGTTGGCCATCGCGAAGGACGTGCGCTCCATCAAGCGCCGCAAGGTTCCTTCGGGCAGGGAAACCTTGTCGGTGACCTCGATTTCATCATTGTTCGGAAATTCTTCCGCGGGCAACGTCGCCAGCGTGTAGCGGCTGCGGCCTGCGTGCATCACGACGCGGTCGCCCTTGACCTGGACGTCCACGCTCACGCCGTCGGGAAGAGCCCGAACCAGATCGAACCACTTCCTTGCCGGAATCGTTGTCTCGCCGGCCTCCTTCATCTCCACGATCGCGCTGGCACGCATTTCGACTTCGAGATCCGTTCCCGTAAGCGAAAGACGGTCCTCCTTGACCTGCACCAGCAAGTGGGCAAGAACGGGCAGGGTTTGCCTGCGCTCGACCACGCCGACGACCTGCTGCATGGGTTTGAGCAAGGTTTCCCGCTGAGTGCTGAAGCGCATGGTTGGTCCCCGAGACGGTTATCTTCAACTGGATCTACTTGTAAACAAGCTGGTAGAAGCAGGCAGGGTTGATAACTGCCATTTCGTAATTAGACTTTATTAATCAATAGCTTGAAAAATAAAATTGCAAAGCGGCAGCTTGCGTTTCCGGTGTATGGATTGTGGATGATTTGTCGACGTGCAGCCATCCCGATTCTGTCCACAAGTTTACCCGGTCAATATCCGGATCAATTTGTCCCAATCCTGACGCAACCGCATGTCGGTGTCGCACAGGCTGCGGATCTTCTTGCACGCATGCATGACCGTAGTGTGGTCCTTGCCGCCGAAGGCCTCGCCGATTTCAGGCAGGCTATGTTCGGTCAATTCCTTGGCCAGTGCCATCGCAATCTGCCGCGGGCGCGCGAGTGAGCGCACCCGGCGTTGCGAAAGAAGGTCGGAAAGGCGCAGCTGGTAGTAGTCGGCCACCGTTTTCTGGATGTTCTGGATCGTGATGGCGCGAGCGTGCACGTTGAACAGGTCGCGGAGGGTTTCCTGCACCAGTTCCATCGTGATGCCGCGCCCCGACAGGTTCGCTTGCGCGGCGACGGTATTGAGTGCGCCCTCGAGCTCGCGCACGTTCGAACGAATCCGGCGGGCCAGCAACAGCGCCACATCGCCCGGAAGCGGGATGCCACGGGTCTGTGCCTTCTCAAGCAGGATCGCGGCGCGGGTCTCGAAATCGGGCGGTTCGATCGCGACGGAAAGCCCCCAGCCGAGACGCGATTTCAACCGCAGCTCCAGGTTGTCCACTTCCTTCGGATAGCGATCGCAGGTCAGGATGATCTGCTGGCGCGACTCGTACAGGGTGTTGAAGGTGTGGAAGAACTCTTCCTGGGTCGCGTCCTTGCCCGCGAAGAACTGGATGTCGTCGATCAGCAGCGCGTCGACCGACCGGAAGCGGTGTTTGAAATCGTCCATGTTCTTGTTGCGCAGCGCCGTGATCATCATTTCGGTGAAGCGCTCGGAATGCACGTACAGCAACTTCATCGACGGGTTGTGCTTCAGCATCAGGTTGCCCGCGGCCTGCATCAGGTGGGTCTTGCCGAGGCCTGTGCCGCCGTACAACAGCAGCGGATTGTAGGCACGCCCCGGATTCTGGGCCACCTGCATCGCGGCGGCCTTGCCGAGCTGGTTGGATTTGCCTTCGACGAAGTTGTCGAAGATGTAGTGGGGGTCGATGTTGTGTTGCCGGGTATGGACCGGGGCACCCGGCGCGGAAGCCGGCACGACCGGCGATCGGGTCGTGGGGGTGAGCGAGCCCACTTCGAGCTTCAACGGGACCGGATGGCCCGCAAGCGCGGACAGCGTGCCCTCGATGCGCGCCAGATATTCGTTGCGCACGAATTCCAGCGTGTAGCTGTTCGGGGCCAGCAGCCGCAATGTGCCGTCGTCGTAACGCGCCTGCAGCGGCTGCAGCCAGGTGTGCAGCACGCCCGGCTCGATTTCACCCTCGAGTCTGGCGAGGCAACGTTGCCAAAGATCGCTCATGGAATCCCGCGCAAGACCATCACGAACGCCAGCGTGTAACCACACGCGGCAGAACAAGGGAGTCTATCAGGCTGCCGCGAGCCTGCGAACGCGGTGCGGCGCTGCCTCAAACCGCCCCCGTATTCGGTTGACGGGAAACCATGTTCAACCCTACAATCCGCAGTCTTTTTCCATGCCTGGCCCGCCTTGCGCGGGCGTCCCGCTGCGGAGTCACCCATGAAACGCACCTATCAGCCCAGTGTGCTCAAGCGCGCACGCACCCACGGTTTCCGCGCGCGCATGAAAACCGCCGACGGCCGCAAGGTGCTGTCCGCGCGCCGCGCCAAGGGCCGCAAGCGCCTGATCCCGTAAGCGTGTCGGCATGGCCGGCTTGCCGCCCGCCGCGCGGCTGCGCCGTGCCTCCGATTTCGCCGCGTTGCGGCATGCCGAGCGCTGGCAGGGACGGCACTTTCTGTTGCGTTGGCGCACAACTTCGGAAGGAAACGCGCGGTTGGGTCTTGCAGTGTCGCGCAAGGTAAGCAAGCGCGCGGTCGAGCGCAACCGGATCAAGCGCTTGATCCGCGAATCGTTCCGGGCCGAGCGCGAAGGATTGCCGGCGCTGGATATCCTGGTCATCCCGCGTACTTCGGCGGCCGGTACTCCGAACCCCGTGCTGTCCGCCGATCTCGGGCTTGCCTGGCGCAAGCTCAAAACATTGAAGCCAACGCCCGCACCCGGCACAATCGGCGGCTGACTTGCTCCGGCCCGCAGCGCCCCAGCCCGAGTTTCCCCAGTGATCAATCAAACACGCACCCTGCTGGTCGTGGCGTTGTTCTTCGTCGCCTACCTGCTCTGGCAGGGTTGGCAACACGACTACCCCCCCGTGCCGCCCCCGGCGCCGCCCGCGTCCGCGCAAGCAGCCGCGACTTCGTCCGGCGTGCCCGAGGCGAGCTCGATACCGACCGCTGCGGGCAGCGTCGCTGCGCCTCCCCTGGAGGCGGCGGCGCCCGCTGGCAACGCCAGCCCGAGCCCGACGCCGAAGCAGGATCTCGTCACCGCCAGCAACGACGTGTTGAAGCTCACGATCGATCCGCGTGGCGGCACGATCATTGGTGCCGCGTTGCTCGATTATCCCCAGCAGGTGAAGCGCGGCAGTCCGCCGGTGCAGTTGCTGGATGATGCGGCCGCGAGCTATTACGTGGCGCAGGACGGCCTTGTCGGTGCAAACGGCAGCGCGGCACCCAGCCACCTTGCCGAGTTCAGGCCCGAGGCCACCGCATACGCGTTGGCGCCGGGGCAGAAACAGGTCGTGGTTACGCTGACGTGGGCCGATTCCGCGAGTGGCATCAATGTCGTCAAGCATTACACGCTGACCCGCGGCAGCTATGTCGTCGAGCTTTCCCAGCAGGTCGAGAATCACGGCACCAGATCCTGGCAGGGCAACACCTACGAGCAGCTGGACCGGATCGAGCCGCCGCCGCCGCCCAAGCACCTGCTCGAGTTCTACAACCCGGACAGCTACGCCTTTACCGGCGCAGCCTGGTACAGCGACAAGTACAACAAGCTGAAATTCGGCGACTTCGAAAAGGACCCGCTGCACGCGAACGTCACCGGCGGTTGGATCGCGATGAGCCAACGTTTCTTCGTGGCCGCGTGGATTCCGGATGCCAAGCAGGCGCAGCAATTCGGCAGCGTGGAAACGCCGGCCGGCGATGCGAGTGGCAAACCGCGTTACCTGATCCGCACCGTCGGTCCGGGTTTCTCCGTCGCGCCGGGCGCAAGTGCCACCCGCACCTCGCGGCTGTATGTGGGCCCCAAGCTGCAGGACCGGTTGGGTGACATCGCCCCCGGACTCGACCGCACGGTCGATTACGGCATGTGGACCTTCATCGCGCAGCCGATGTTCAAGCTGCTCGGGTTCCTGCACAAACTCGTGGGCGCGTGGGGCCTGGCGATCATCGTGCTGGTGCTGTTGATCCAGGCCGCGACCTGGAAGCTCACCGAGGCGCAGTACAAGGCCGGCGCGCGCATGCGCAAACTGCAGCCGCGCCTGAAGGCGCTGAAGGAGCGCTTCGGCGACGACAAGCAGAAGTACCAGCAGGCGATGATGGAGCTGTATAAGAAGGAGAAGATCAACCCCATGGCGGGATGCCTGCCGGCGTTGATCACCTTTCCGATCTTCTTCGCGTTGTATTACGTGCTGATCTTCAGTGTCGAACTGCGCCACGCTGCGTTCCTGTGGATCCCCGACCTGTCGGCCGCCGATCCTCTGTTCATCCTCCCGGTCGTGTATGCGCTGACGATGCTGGGCCAGCAATTCCTGACCCCTGTGCAGGGCATGGACCCGACGCAGGCCAAGATCATGAAGGCGATGCCGGTGCTGTTCGCCGTGCTGTTCTTCTTCTTCCCGGCGGGCCTCACCCTTTACTACGTGGTGCGTGGCATTTGCATGCTCGGGCAGCAGTGGTACATCACCCGCAAGATCGACCGGGCCGACGCGCGCGCGCGGTCCTGATGCCGCGGCCGCCCATGCGCGAGCCGAGCGAGACCATCGTTGCCGCCGCGACCCCGGATGGGCGCGGCGGCATCGGCGTGGTGCGGGTGTCGGGCGGTGTTGCGCGCGCGATCGCAACGGCGATGTGCGGGGTCGAACTGCAACCGCGCCGTGCGCGGTTTGTCTCGTTCGCCGGTGCCGGCGGCGCGACGATCGATCGCGGGCTCGCGTTGTTTTTCCCCGCGCCGCACTCCTTCACCGGCGAAGACGTCTTGGAACTGCACGCACACGGCAGTCCGGTGGTGCTGGATGCGCTGGTGCAGCGCGCTTGCGAACTGGGGGCGCGCCCCGCGCGCGCGGGCGAGTTTTCCGAACGTGCGTTTCTCAACGGCAAACTCGATCTGGCCCAGGCCGAAGCGGTCGCTGATCTGATCGCCGCGCGTTCGGAAGCGCAGGCGCGCGCCGCGTTGCGTTCACTGGATGGCGTGTTTTCCCGTCGCGTCGAAGCACTGGTGCAGACGGTCGTGCAGCTGCGGGTCGAAGTGGAAGCGGCGATCGACTTTTCCGAAGACGCATCGGAAAGCGCATCGTTGCCGAGACTGGAACGGCTGTTCGCGGCGGCCGGCGAACAATTCGATGCGTTGCTGATGGCAACGCGCAACGGCGCGCGCCTGACGCGGGGCGTGCATGCCGTGATCGTGGGTGCGCCGAACGTCGGCAAGTCGAGTCTGCTGAACGCGTTGGCCGGCAGCGATCGCGCTATCGTCACCGACATTCCCGGCACCACGCGCGACGTGCTGCGCGAATCGGTCGTGTTCGACGGCATCGAACTCACGCTCGCGGACACCGCGGGCCTGCGCGAATCCACGGACGTGGTGGAAGGCGAGGGTATCCGCCGCGCGCGCGCGGAACTGGCCCGGGCCGACCTGGTACTGGTGGTGGTGGAGCGTGGCGGGGAGCGGGCGTCCGAAACGGTTCTTGCCGGGGTGCCCGAAAGCGTCGCGCGCGTCATGGTGATCAACAAGATCGATATCGGTGGAGAGGTGCCCGCACGCGGTGAAACCAACGGCGTGGTGACGATTGCACTGTCTGCGCGCACTGGCGCCGGTCTCGATCTGCTGCGCAGTGAGCTGAAACGCCTCGTTGCGGGCGGCGAAGTGGAAGGCGCGTTCAGCGCACGCAGCCGCCACGTGCGCGCGCTCGAGCGCGCTGGTACGCACCTTGCCGTCGCGCGCTCGGCGCTGACGGGCGCCAACCCGGAGTTGATCGCGGAGGATCTGCGCGCGGTGCAACAGGCGCTGGGGGAAATCACGGGCACCTTCACCAGCGAGGATCTGCTCGGCGCGATCTTCTCGACGTTCTGCATCGGAAAGTGACGCCAGGATGGCGTCATCGCGACCAGCACGTGGATTGTGCGTCGAGCCGGACTGCGGGGGCAAGACGCCGAAGCGAGCATCGGCGTAGCCGATGGCCCGAAAGGGCGAGCCGCTGGAAGCGGCGAGTCTTCCAGGATGAAAATGCCGTCACCCTCGCAGCACCATGGACGCGCGACAGGCGGTCCAGATGAGAAAGGGACGATTGGCTGGCGGTCGCGCGGAACACCCCGGTCACCGAAAAATCCAGTAATTCCAGTACGAAAGACGGCATCCGGCGGTTGCCACACCGCGCGCACCACTGCTAGAATTCCGCAGCTCGATTGCAGCTTTTGGGCCGGTCGCAGACACGCCCGAGGTGGCCGAACGTGTACAACTCCCTGGCCGCAGGCCGGCGTCTGGCCACGCAAGTGGTGTTGGCGCAGACAGCGGCAGCGATCATCGTCGGGCTGTTGTTTCTCGTCGGGGGCGCTGCACCGGCCCTGGGCGCGTTCGGCGGTGGCGCGGTGGTGGCCATTGGCACCGCATTGCTGGCGCTTCGCGTATTCAGGCCGCCGCTGGCTCGGGGCGTCGTCACCATGCGGCGGTTCGCGCTGGGGACGCTGTTGAAGTGGGTGGTCGTGCTGGGCGGTTTGTTCGTGATCCTGGTGCGCCTGCGCTTGCCGCTGGTGCCGGTGGTGGTCGGGGCTGGCGCGGCGATGATGGTCAATTGGCTGGTTTTGCGCATCGACGCTTGAAGCGTCTTCTCTGGACAGACTCGGGCTGGAACTCAACCCATGGCGGCAGAAGGTCCCATCACAAGCGGTGCATACATCCTGCACCACCTGACGTATCTCCAGCTTGATCTCAAGACCTGGAAGATCGTCGAGAATTCCCAGGATTTCTGGGTGATGAACATCGACTCGGTGTTCTTCTCGGTGCTGCTGGGCCTCCTCTTCGTGTTCCTGTTCTGGCCGGTGGCGCGACGCGCCTCCGCGGGCGTGCCCATGCGCTGGCAAAGTTTCGTCGAGGTCTGCACCGAATTCGTGGACGGCCAGGTCAAGGATGCCTTCCATCAGAAGTCGAAATTCGTCGCGCCGATGGCGTTGCTGGTGTTCTTCTGGGTGCTGTTCATGAACCTCATGGACCTGTTGCCCGTGGACGCGCTGCCGACCGCTGCCGAAGCCGTGGGCATCGGGCACTTGCGCATCCTGCCGCCAGCCGATCCCAACATCACGCTGTCGATGTCGCTGACGGTGTTCCTGCTGTGCTTCTGGTACAGCTTCTACTGCAAGGGACTGAAGCTGGTCGCCAAGGAGGCGTTCCTGCATCCGTTCGCGGCCGGCAACCCGATCGCGAAGATCGTGCTGATGCCACTCAATTTCGTGCTGAAGGTGGTCGAGGAATTGTCCAAGCCGCTCAGCCTCGGTTTGCGACTGTTCGGCAACATGTACGCGGGCGAAGTGATCTTCATCCTGCTGGCCGCGTTGACGCTGCGTTACAGCGCGCCGGCGCACATTGCGCCGACGACCGGCGCGGCATTCTTCATCTTCGCCGCGCTGGCCGTGTTCACGGTGGGCCTGTTCGCCTACGGCAAGGGCAAGTGGCTGCGCGGCTGGCTGCCACTGGCGCTGCTCGCGGTGATCGCGGCGGGCAGTCTCTTCGGGTTCCTGCCGGCGATCGGCGGCCAGACCTACTACCAGATCCTGTTCGCGACCGGCTGGGGCATCTTCCACTGGCTGATCATTGCCTTGCAGGCCTACATCTTCATGGTGCTGACCGTCGCTTATCTGTCGATGGCGGCCGAGCACCACTGACGTTTCTTTCCACCACCGTTCACCAAGCACTACGGAGACACACAATGGATATCAGCGCACTGGCCAGTGTTGAAGGCTTCACCGCCCTGGCTGCCGGCTTCATGCTCGGTCTCGCCGGCATCGGCGCCGCCATCGGCATGGGCCTGATGGGCGGCAAGTTCCTCGAAAGTTCCGCGCGCCAGCCGGAACTGGTGCCGATGCTGCAGGGCAAGATGTTCCTGCTGGTCGGCCTGATCGACGCGATTCCGATCATCGGCGTGGGCATCGCGCTGTACGTGATCTTCGTGGATCCGTTCTCCGGCCACGTGCTGGCGCAGGCAGCCGGTGCGGCAGCGAAGTAAAGCACCGCGACGTTGAACCCCGAGAGTTACGCGAGAGGATTGCGACCGTGAGCATCAATGCCACGCTCATCGCCCAGATGCTGGTCTTTTTGATCCTGGTCTGGTTCACGATGAAATTCATCTGGCCGCCGATCTTGAAGGCCATGGAAGAGCGCGCCAAGCGCATCGCCGAAGGCCTCGAGGCCGCCGACCGTGCGCGCAAGGAATTGGCCGATGCCAACACGCGTGCCGACGACGAAGTGAAGAAGGCGCGTGCGGAAGCCGCGGTGATCATCGAGCGCGCCAACCAGCAGGCGGGGCAGATCGTCGACAAGGCGCGCACCGATGCGCTGGCCGAAGCCGCGCGCCAGAAAGCCACGGCGCAGGCCGACATCGAGAACATGGCCCATCGTGCCCGCGCCGAATTGCGCGGCCAGGTGGCCACGCTCGCCGTGCAGGGCGCGGAGAAGATCCTCGGCCGCGAAGTCGATGCCAATACGCACAAGGCGTTGCTCGACGAGCTGGTCGCCGGAATCTGATCGATGACGCAACCTCTCACCATCGCCCGCCCCTACGCCCGTGCCGCGTTCGAGATCGCGTCCGCGGACGGCACCCAGAACGGGTGGGCGGAAAAACTTGCGTTCGCGGCGGAAGTCGCGGCCGAACCGCGTGTCGTCGCACTGTTCGGCGATCCGCGCTTGTCGCCCCAGACGCTGGCCTCGCTGTTTGCGCGTGGAAGCGAGCCGGCCGATTCGGCGTTCGCGCGTTTCCTCGGGGTGCTGGCCGACAACGGGCGTCTGCGTGAACTGCCGGAAATCGCCGCGCTGTTCGAGCAGATGAAGCGCGAGGCCGAGCACGTGCTGAAAGTGCATGTGCGCAGCGCGGTGCCGCTGGATGATGGCGAAGCCGCGCGTCTGGTGGAAGCGTTGAAGCGCCGTTTCCACAGCGACATCCAGCTCGAACGCAGCGTCGATCCTTCGGTGCTGGGCGGCGCAGTGATCGACGCCGGCGAAACAGTGATCGACGGATCATTGAAGAGCCGCCTCGCCAAACTCGAAACCGCCTTGACGAATTGACGTAGAAAACGAAAAGAGTGAAGTCGGGCGCATGCGCCCTGTCAACAGCAAAGAGTAACGGCGGTTCCGCAGCGGCCCTTATATCTTTGCAGCGCCGAAGGCGCGACTTTCCGCTTGAGCGGGCATCAAATTACAGGAATCAAGCAATGGCCACCACACTCAATCCTTCCGAAATCAGCGAGCTGATCAAGAACCGCATCGAGCAATTCAAGCTCTCCGCGGAGACGCGCAACGAAGGCACGCTCACCAGCGTGTCCGATGGCATCGTGCGCATCCATGGCCTGAACGACGTGATGGCCGGCGAAATGATCGAGTTGCCCGGCGACACCTACGCGCTGGCGCTGAACCTCGAGCGCGATTCGGTCGGCGCGGTGGTGCTCGGCAAGTACGAGCACTTGTCCGAAGGCAATACCGCCAAGACCACCGGCCGCATCCTGGAAGTGCCGGTCGGTCCCGAAATGCTGGGTCGCGTGGTCGATGCGCTCGGCAATCCGATCGACGGCAAGGGCCCGGTCAACACGCACATCACCTCGCCGGTGGAGAAAGTCGCGCCGGGCGTGATCTGGCGCCAGTCGGTGTCGCAGCCGGTGCAGACCGGTTACAAGTCGGTCGACTCGATGATCCCGATCGGCCGCGGCCAGCGCGAGCTGGTGATCGGCGACCGTCAGACGGGCAAGACGGCGCTCGCGGTCGACACGATCATCAACCAGAAGGGCACAGGCGTGAAGTGCATCTACGTCGCGATCGGACAGAAGCAGTCCTCGATCGCGAACGTGGTGCGGAAGCTGGAAGAGCACGACGCGATGGCACACACCATCATCGTCGCGGCCTCGGCCTCCGAATCGGCGACCATGCAGTACATCGCGCCGTACGCCGGTTGCGCGATGGGCGAATACTTCCGCGACCACGGCGAAGACGCGCTGATCATCTACGACGACTTGACCAAGCAAGCGTGGGCGTACCGCCAGATTTCTCTGCTGCTGCGCCGTCCGCCGGGCCGCGAAGCGTATCCGGGCGACGTGTTCTATCTGCATTCGCGCCTGTTGGAGCGCGCCGCGCGCGTCAACGCCGAGTACGTGGACAAGGAAACCCACGGCGCCGTGAAAGGCAAGACCGGTTCGCTGACCGCGTTGCCGATCATCGAAACCCAGGCGGGCGACGTGTCCGCGTTCGTGCCGACCAACGTGATCTCGATCACCGACGGCCAGATCTTCCTCGAGACCGACCTGTTCAACGCCGGCATCCGCCCGGCCGTGAACGCCGGCATCTCGGTGTCGCGCGTGGGCGGCGCGGCGCAGACCAAGATCATCAAGAAGCTGTCCGGTGGCGTGAAGCTGGCGCTGGCGCAATACCGTGAACTCGCAGCGTTCGCGCAGTTCGCGTCCGACCTCGACGCCGCGACCCGCGCGCAGTTGGAGCGCGGCCAGCGCGTCACCGAGCTGATGAAGCAGAAGCAGTACGCGCCGCTGTCGATCGCGCAGCTCGCGATTTCGCTGTATGCGGCCGACAAGGGCTATCTGGACGACCTGCCGGTCGCGCAAATCCTGCCGTTCGAGCATGCGTTGCACCAGTTCATGCAGGCCAACCACGGCGACCTGATGAAGAAGATCGTCGACACTGGTGACTGGAACGCCGACATCGAAGGTACCTTCAAGTCGGCGCTGGACGAGTTCAAGAAAACGGGTAGTTGGTGACCCAGGTGTAGGAGCGACGGCAGTCGCGACACGTCGGGCCTTCCGGCCCTCCTACAACGGCAGGAAACGACATGGCAGGCGCAAGAGAAATCCGCACCAAGATCAAGAGTGTCGCGAACACCCGCAAGGTGACCAGCGCGCTGCAGATGGTGTCTGCGTCCAAGATCCGCAAGGCGCAGGATCTGATGCACACCTCGCGGCCGTACGCACTGCACATGCGCAACGTGGTCGCGCACATCGCGCAGGCGTCGCCGGATTACCAGCACCCCGCGTTGCGCGAACGCGAAGTCAAACGCGTGTGCTACCTCGTTGTTTCGACCGACCGCGGTTTATGCGGCGGCTTGAATGCCAACCTGTTCCGCAAGGTGCTGGCCGACATCCAGACCTGGCAGCAGAAGGGCGTCGGCGTGGAGATCATTGCGATCGGCCAGAAGGCCGCGCAGTTCTTCCGCCGCATCAAGGTGGATCTGGTTGGCACGCTCACCCACCTCGGTGATCACCCGCGACTGGAAAAACTGATCGGCGTGATGAAGATCGCCGACGACGGCTTCATGCAGGGCAAGATCGACCGTGTCTACCTTTGCTACAACCAGTTCGTCAACACCATGACCCAGCGCGCGACCGTGGACGTGCTGCTGCCGCTGCCGGCCGTGGCCGAGGAAATCAAGACGGGCGAAGGCGACGAACTGCATCCCGCTTCCGGCGACGCGAAGGTGGAACGCGCGACCAGCTGGGATTACCTGTACGAACCGGATGCGGAAACCGTGATCCGGCACGTGCTGAACCGTTATTTCGAGGCGATGGTGTACCACGCGACGCTGGAGAACCTGGCCAGCGAGCACGCGGCGCGGATGGTGGCGATGAAAGCCGCGTCCGACAATGCCACCAAGGCCATCGGCACGCTGACGCTGGTGTACAACAAGGCGCGCCAGGCCGCCATCACGCAGGAAATTTCCGAGATCGTCGGCGGTGCAGCGGCGGTCGGTGGTTGAGCAGCTGTTGTAGGAGCGACGGCAGTCGCGACCGGTTCCGCGAAGATGTTGCATCTTCGCAAATCCGATCGGGTCTTCCGGCCCTCCTGCCGGACATTTTTACGAGGAATACACAATGAGCCATGGCAAGATCGTTCAAATCATCGGCGCGGTGGTCGACGTCGAGTTTCCGCGCGACGCGGTGCCGAAGGTCTATGACGCGCTCAAGGTGCAAGACACCGAGGTGACGCTGGAAGTCCAGCAGCAGCTGGGCGACGGCGTGGTGCGCACGATCGCGTTGGGCTCGACCGACGGCCTGAAGCGCAACCTCGAGGTCACCAACACCGGCGCGTACATCAAGGTGCCGGTCGGCAAGGCCACGCTGGGCCGCATCATGAACGTTCTCGGTGAGCCGATCGACGAACGCGGCGCGGTGAATGCCGAGCAACAGTGGGAAATCCATCGCGCCGCCCCGTCCTACGAGGACCAGGCCGCGGCCAACGAGTTGCTGGAAACCGGCATCAAGGTGATCGACCTGATGTGCCCGTTCGCCAAGGGCGGCAAGGTCGGCCTGTTCGGCGGCGCGGGCGTCGGCAAGACCGTGACCATGCTGGAACTGATCAACAACATCGCGACCCAGCACTCGGGCCTGTCGGTGTTCGCGGGCGTCGGCGAACGCACCCGTGAGGGCAACGACTTCTATCACGAGATGATCGAGGCCGGCGTCGTGAAACCGGACGACTTCCCGCAGTCGAAGGTCGCGATGGTGTACGGCCAGATGAACGAGCCGCCGGGCAACCGCCTGCGCGTCGCATTGACCGGCCTGACCATGGCCGAATATTTCCGTGACGAAAAAGACGCGTCGGGCAAGGGCCGCGACGTGCTGCTGTTCATCGACAACATCTACCGCTACACGCTGGCGGGTACCGAGGTGTCGGCGCTGCTCGGCCGCATGCCGTCGGCGGTGGGTTACCAACCCACGCTCGCGGACGAAATGGGCCGCCTGCAGGAACGCATCACGTCCACCAAGACCGGCTCGATCACGTCCATCCAGGCCGTGTACGTGCCAGCCGACGATTACACCGATCCGTCGCCTGCCACCACCTTCGCGCATCTGGATTCGACCGTCGCGTTGTCGCGCGACATCGCGTCGCTCGGCATCTACCCCGCGGTCGATCCGCTGGCGTCCACCTCGCGCCAGCTCGATCCGCTGGTGATCGGCCAGGAACACTACGACGTCGCGCGCAAGGTGCAGGGCACGCTGCAGCGCTACAAGGAATTGAAGGACATCATCGCGATCCTCGGTATGGACGAGCTTTCCGAAGAGGACAAGCAGGCCGTGTACCGCGCGCGCAAGTGCGAGCGCTTCTTCTCGCAGCCGTTCCACGTCGCCGAAGTGTTTACCGGCTCGCCCGGCAAGTACGTGCCGTTGAAGGAAACCATCCGCGCGTTCAAGATGATCGTCGAGGGCGAAGTCGACCACCTGCCCGAGCAGGCGTTCTACATGGTCGGCGGCATCGAGGATGCGATCAAGAAGGGCGAGGCGATGAACGCCTCCGAGAAGAAGGCTGCCTGAGCGCGCAACCATGGCTACCATCCGTTGCGACATCGTCAGCGCCGAAGCCAACATCTTCCACGGCGAAGCGGCGCTGGTCATCGCCAGCGGCGAAGCCGGCGAGCTCGGCATCGCGCCGCGCCACGAGCCGCTGTTGACGCGCCTCAAGCCGGGCCAGGTCGAAGTGATCGGCGAGGATGGCAAGCGTCAGTCTTACTACGTTTCCGGCGGCATCCTCGAAGTGCAGCCGAACGTGGTCACCGTGCTGGCCGATACCGCGTTGCGAGCCGACGAGATCGATGAGGCCTCGGCCAAACGCGCCAAGGAAGAAGCCGAGCGCGTGCTGGAGAACCGCGGCGACGCCAAGACCGTCGAACAGGCGCAGGAACAACTCATCCAGGCCGTCGCGCAGTTGCAGGCGCTGGAGCGGTTGCGGCGCAACCTGCAGCACTGACGCGCTTTTGCCCCCTTCGGTACGAAGGGCGGCGCGGAGCGACGAGCGCGTGGCGCTGCGATGAAGTCGCGGGGAGATGGCATCCATGCCTGATTCCGCTCGCCTCCCGCCTTTGTTTCCCTCTCCCCGGGGAGAGGGAAGCAATTCCCGCACTTGCCGGCGGGCGCGCGTTGCGCCAATGTTGCGCGGTCCACTGGAGACCGCACCATGGCCGACCCGCTGCACGTGATCGTCCTCGCCGCCGGTGAGGGCAAACGCATGAAGTCGATGCTGCCCAAGGTGTTGTTGCCCCTGGCGGGGGAGCCCTTGCTTGCCCACGTGCTGGACACCGCGCGCGCGCTGCGCCCCGAGGGGTTGCATGTGGTGTACGGCCACCGCGGCGAACAGGTGCGCACGGCTTTCGCGCGCGACACCGACATCCACTGGGTGCATCAATCCGAACAGCGCGGGACCGGCCATGCCGTGCGGCTTGCCTTGCATGACATTGCGGACCCCACGCGAATCCTCGTGCTGTACGGCGACGTGCCGCTGCTGCGGTCGGAAACCTTGTCCGAACTGATCGCGACACACGCCGAACTCGCCGTGCTCGCGGCGGAGCTGGACAACCCCGCCGGTTACGGCCGGGTGCTGCGTGACGGGCTGGGCCGGGTGCGTGTGATCGTCGAGGAAAAGGACGCGGATGATGTCCAGCGCAGCGTGCGCATCGTCAACACCGGCGTCGTGTTCGCGGAATCGCGGCCGTTGCGCCGCTGGGTCGACCAGCTTTCGGCGGACAACCAGCAGGGCGAGTTGTACCTGACCGACGTATTCGAATTCGCGGCGGCCGAAGGCGCTCCCGCGGACGTGGTGCTGACCGCCAGACCCGTCGAGGCATTCGGTGCCAACGACGCCGCGCAACTGGCGGAGCTTTCGGCGTTCCTGCGCCGTCGCGACGCGGAACGGGTGTTGGAGGAAGGCGTGCGGCTCGCGGACCCGGCGCGCTTCGATCTGCGCGGCCATTTCAGCCACGGACGCGACGTCGAGATCGACGCGGACGTGATCCTGGAGGGTGGCGTCACCCTCGGGGACGGCGTGAAGATCGGTCCGTTCTGCCGCCTGCGCGACGTCAATCTCGCGGCGGGAACCGAAGTGTTCGCACACTGCGACCTGGAAGGCGTCACCACTTACGGCGCGTGCAGGATCGGGCCGTTCGCACGGCTGCGTCCCGGCACCGAACTTGCGGCCGGGGTGCACGTCGGCAATTTCGTCGAAACCAAGAAGGCCAAACTCGGCGAAGGCAGCAAAGCCAACCACCTTACTTACCTGGGTGACGCCAGGATCGGCGCGCAGGTGAACATCGGCGCCGGCACCATTACCTGCAACTACGACGGCGTGAACAAGCACGTCACAGAGATCAGCGACGGTGCCTTCATCGGTTCCAATACTTCGCTGGTCGCGCCGGTGAAGGTCGGCGAGAACGCCACGATCGGCGCGGGGTCGACCATCACCGACCCCGCGCCGGCCGAACACCTCACCCTCGCGCGGGGCAAGCAAACCACCATCAAGGATTGGCAGCGGCCGAAGAAATCAAAGTAGCAAGGTGCTGCCGGGCGCAGCGGATCATGCGGCGTTTTCGAAGCACCAGCCGTCGATCTCGACCAACAGTTCGGTGCGGCAGATGTCGCCCTGCAGAAGGATGCGTGGCACCGACGCATCGAGATGCCGTGCGAGCGTGGCGCGGACGGTTGCGGCGTCTTCCGGGTGGCGCACATAGACCTTCAGGGGCGAAAGCGCGTCGAACGCCGGCAGCGCGGCGCGTTCCAGCAGGGCCCGCAGGTTGGCCACGGCCTCATCGAGCTGGGCCGTGACGTCTTCCACGTGATGGGAAGCATGGCCGATCACCGCGGCGGTGCCGGAAATCGCAAGGCCACCCTGCGGCAACAACATCGCGCGCGCAAAGCTCGGTGCAGTCGGACCGTACTGACGCGGGTATTCCCAGGCGCTGACTTGGCGCGGATTTTCCAGTGCATGGCCATCGGCTGACGCCGACAGCGCGTACACCTGCAGCCGGCGCGGCGTCCCGCGGTGCCCGATCGCGGTCGCGGCGGGAAAACGCACCAGGCCATGTGCGGCCATGCTGCGCGCACGCGCGCTGCAGAACCGGCGGTACCGTTCCGCGTCGCCCTCGCCCGCATTGATGGTGTCGAGATAATTCCAGACCCGCAGCAGGTGCCGCTCCGGGCTGGCGGCGAGGTGTGCAAGCAACCGGTCGTACAAGTGTTCGCACGTGGCCTCGATTCCGCCGGCCGATTCGTCGGCCTCGATCGCCATGAACTGCCAACCGGCCCCGCGCGACCAGCGAAGGTCGCCTTCCCGACCGTGGCTCACCTCGCCTGCGACCGACCAGCACTCGAGCGTTGCGGGTGCGGCCAGGGCAGTTTGCAGGACGTGCAGATGACGCGGATCGGTTGCGTGCGGTGTCGCGGGAGAGAAACTGAACACGGCCAGCGTGCCGGGCTGATCGAGCAGGGTTTGTACCGGTGCATCGTGGTACGCCACGCGGAACGGCCCAAGGGTGACGCCCGTCATGCGTTTGCGTCCGTGCCGTTTCGATACATGGTCGAGCCTTCCGACGGCGTCTTGATTCAAACCCCTCATGCTACACTAATCGGCTGATCAAGCGTGATGGCGGAGCCCCGGAGCATGACCCAGCAGACCCCTGCGGAGCAGGAATTGGCGAAGTTGATCGTCGATAGCCTCAGCCTGGAAAACGTGAAGCCGGAAAGCATCGATCCGGAGGCGCCGCTGTTCGGAGGGGACCTGGGCCTCGATTCCATCGACGCGCTGGAACTCGCGCTGGCGGTCTCCAAGCGCTACGGCGTGCAATTGCGTTCGGACAATCCCGACAACCGCCGCGTGTTCGGTTCGCTGCGCGCGCTTTGCGGACACATCGAGGCCGGTCGTTCGGCGGCGTAGAACTTGTCCATGAATAACGAAACCGTTCGCGTTGAGCGTGGCGAAGCGAAACGCTCAGTGCGAACGACTCTGCGGACAAGCTCCTGGTTTCCCGTCCATTGCTACGGCGGATCGTTGCCCCGGTATTTGGCGCGCAGCGCGCGATAGCGCTGCAATTGCACCGCGAATTTCGTTTGCGCCTGCGCAAGGTCGGTGTGGCGCTGCACCAGGGCGTCGCGTTCCTGGTTTACGTTTTTGCGTTGTTCCGCGATGCGCTCGTTCACCACGGGCGGGATCGGCTTGCCCGAGTGTTCCAGGTCCGCCGCGTGCGCAAGCAGGTCGGTCAGCGTGCCTTCCTGGCTGCGCAGGTTCGTCTCCAGGGTGGCGATGTCGGTCTGGATCTGCTGCAGTTGGGCCTGCTGCGACTGCTGCAGGTCCTTCTCGGTGGGGTAGGCCGACAGCATCTGGGTGTCTTCGAGGCTCTGCTGCCGCGCCGCGCGTTTCGCGGCCGCCTCGCGCGCAGCTTCGGCGGCGGCGGCCTTGCGTTCGGCCGGCGTCAATTCCCGTGCGATGTGGCGCACCACCCGGCCGTCGTTGTTGACCACGTCGTAGCCGCCGGCCAGCGCCGAGGCGGGGATCGTGTCGCTGAAGTGCACGACTCCCGCCGCATCCTTCCAGCGATAGTGCACGGCCGTCGCATTGTCGATGGCGCGGACGGGCGTCACCGCGCTGACGGCCAGCAACAACGCGGGCAACAGAAGCAGGACGATCCGACGCATTGGGGCCCCCGGAGTGGAGAAATCCAGTATAGACCGGAGCGTCATGCAAATTGCGGGCCGAGGCTCGGGGTGCCGCGGGCTCAACCGGCGCCGTAACGGGTACGGTACGCCTCCAGCCGCGCGCGTTGTCCGGCCAGCTCCGCTCGGCTGCCCGCGAAATCCAGCAGATCGGTCAGGCCGACGATGGCGAACACCGACACACCCTGCTCGCGTGCGAGTTCCTGGGCTGCGGAAAGCTCGCCCTGCCCGCGCTCCTGGCGGTCGAGCGCGACCAGTACGCCCGCGACCTCGGCACCGGCGGCACGGATCAATCCCAGCGATTCGCGCACCGCGGTGCCCGCGGTGATCACGTCGTCCACGATCAACACACGCCCGGACAGCGGTGCCCCGACCAGCGCACCGCCTTCACCGTGATCCTTGGCTTCCTTGCGGTTGTAGGCCCAGGGCACGTCGCGGCCGTGTTCGCTCGCCAGCGCGATCGTGGTTGCCGCCGCGAGCGGTATGCCCTTGTAGGCCGGCCCGAACAGCATGTCGAAACCGATGGAGTTCGCCACGATCGTGCTGGCGTAGGCGGCGCCGACGGCGGCGAGCGCTGCGCCGCTGTCGATGCGGCCCATGTTGAAGAAATACGGGCTCTGGCGGCCCGACTTCAGCGTGAAGTCGCCGAAACGCAGCACGCCGCGATCGAGTGCGGTATCGAGGAAGACGCGTTGATGGGGTTGAAGCATTGGAGCGTGAGACGGGTGGTGGAAAGCCGCGCAAGGTTAACATCGTCGTCATTCCGGGGTCGTTCGCAGCTCTGTCGCGAACGGAGCGGGCAGCCCCGGAATGACGAAGTGTTGGTACGATCCGAGTTCCCCATTCCGGATTCCCGATACAGTGCGAATCATCTCCTTCAACGCCAATGGCATCCGCTCGGCCGCGAGCAAGGGCTTTTTCGATTGGCTGGCCGCGCAGAGTGCGGACGTCACCTGCATCCAGGAAACCAAGGCGCAGGAAGCGCAACTGACCGACGCCAAGTTCCGTCCCGATGGCCATCATTGCTTCTACCGCGACGCCGTCACGAAGAAGGGTTACAGCGGCGTCGCGATCTACGCCAGGCGGGAACCCGATGAAGTGCTCACGAAGATCGGCTGGAAAGCCTTCGATGACGAGGGCCGTTACGTCGAAGCGCGGTTCGGCAAGCTTTCGGTGATTTCGTTGTACGTGCCGTCGGGCACTTCAGGCGAGGAACGCCAGCGATTCAAGTTCGAGGCGATGAAGAAGCTGCGCGGTATTTTCGACGGCTGGCTCGCGAGCGGTCGCGAGTACGTGTTGTGCGGCGACTGGAACATCGTGCGCAGCGAGCGCGACATCCGCAACTGGAAATCCAACCAGAAGAATTCCGGCTGCCTGCCGGAAGAACGCGCGTGGTTGAATGCGTTGATCGCCGACCCGCACGGCGACGGCACGCCCGCGCCGAAACACGGCTGGCTGGACAGCTTCCGCGTGGTGAAACCTGACGCGGAGGAATACACGTGGTGGTCCAACCGCGGCGGCGCGCGCGCCAACAACGTCGGATGGCGCATCGATTACCAGGTCGCGACACCGGGCATCGGCAAACGCGCGCGTGCCTGCACGATCGCACGTGATCCGCGGTTTTCCGATCACGCGCCGTATTCCGTGGACTACGCCGAGTGACCATGGCAGTTTCGGCCTGGTTCCAGCGGCACCTTTCGAGTTATTCGCACCCCGCAGTGCGGCGCATTTTGTTCCTCGGGTTTGCCTCGGGCCTGCCGTTTCCCTTGGTGCTGATGACGCTGTCGGCGCGCCTGCAACAGGCGGGCATCGAACGCACCACGATCGGCACGTTCAGTCTGGTGGGGTTGGCCTATTCGCTGAAGTTTTTCTGGTCGCCCGTGGTCGACCGCCTGAGACTGCCCGGCCTTGATCGGCTCGGTCAACGACGCAGCTGGATGCTGCTGGCGCAGTGCGGGGTCATCGCAGGGCTGCTATTGATGGCCGTGAATGATCCGGCGAGCGACCCGCTTGGCTTTGCGTTGCTCGCGACCTTCACGGCATTCTGCGGCGCCACGCAGGACATCGTGATCGACGCCTACCGCATCGAATCCACCGATGCGAGCCTGCAAGGCGCCACCGCAGCGAGCTACCAGGTCGGCTACATGATCGCGCTGATATGCGGCGGCGCGGGCGCGATGGTGGCGGCGAGCGGCTATGGCTGGACGACCGCGTATCTGATCATGGCCGGTTGCATGCTGCTGGCACCGGCGACCTGCCTTGTGATCCCAGAGCCGATCGCGTTGCGCGACCGGCGCGTCAAGGCCGATCCCGCGTTGGTCGCCGCCACGATCGCGCGGATGCGCGCTCGCTCGTTCGCCATCGCCATCGCGGTGACTGCCGGAGCGGGTGCGGCGCTGCACTTTGCGCTGCCCGCCAAGACATCCGCCACGGTCATCGATGTCAGCATCGGCGTGATGCTGGCGTTCGAGCTCGCGTTGCTGATGTTGCTGAAAGCCGCACCGTTGCGCCCGCTGCTGGAAAAGTTGACCGGGTCGGTGGTGCTGCCGCTGACCGATTTCACCGGCCGCATGGGAGCAAGGCTGGCGATCCCGATGCTGCTGTTGATCGTGACCTATCGCCTCAGCTACATGACCATGGGCGTCGCCGCTAACACGTTTTACCTGGACATGCACTACAGCCTCGACCAGGTTGCGCTGGTCAGCAAGGTCTATGGCGTGATCCTGACCCTGGCGGGCGCGTTGCTGGCAGGCTGGCTGGTCAAACGCATGGGTGCATTGCGGACGATGCTGCTCGGGCTGGTATTGCTCACAGCCGCCAATCTTTTCTATGGCCATCTCGCAACCATGAATGGACGGCCGCCACCGCTCGCATGGCTGGCCGGCGGCATCAGCCTCGACAATGTTGCCAACGGCATTGCCGGTACGGCGTTCATCGCCTGGATGTCGTCGCTGACCAGCAAGGATTTCACCGCGACGCAATACGCGCTGTTCGGGACGTTGTGGAGCCTGCCGGCCAAGAGCATCGCGAGCCAGTGGGGACGCATCGTGGATGCGATCGGGTACCCTGCGTTTTACGTGTACACCGCAGCAATCGGCTTGCCGTCGTTGCTGCTGATCCTGTGGCTGCTACGCGATATGGTCGCGCGCAACGCCGCGACTCAGCGCGAGGTGGCGTAGACCGCACCCAGCACCCGCGGCCCGCGCGCGCCGGTGACCGAAGGCAGGTTGCCCGCGATGTTTTCGAGGCGCGCCCGTGCCAGCCACGCGAAACCCACCGCCTCGACGAAATCAGGGTCGACATCCAGTGCCGCGGTGGTGTCAAGT
>DATFGL010000086.1:0-14895 GCA_035249465.1 Rhodanobacteraceae bacterium
CGACCATGGTGTGCAGTTCGTCGATGAACAGGATGATGCGGCCTTCCTGCTTGGCAAGGTCGTTGAGCACGCCCTTGAGCCGTTCCTCGAATTCGCCGCGGAATTTCGCGCCGGCGATCAGCGCGCCCATGTCGAGCGCCAGCAGGCGCTTGTTCTTCAATCCTTCCGGTACCTCGTCCTTGACGATGCGCTGCGCCAGGCCTTCGACGATCGCGGTCTTGCCGACGCCGGGTTCGCCGATCAGCACCGGGTTGTTCTTGGTGCGGCGGCTCAGCACCTGCACCACGCGGCGGATTTCCTCGTCGCGGCCGATCACCGGATCGAGCTTGCCGGTCTCGGCCCGCGCGGTCATGTCGAGGGTGTACTTCTCCAGCGCCTGGCGTTGGTCCTCGGCGCCTTCACTCTGGACCTTCTCGCCGCCGCGCAGCTTGTCGATCGCCGCCTCGAGGTTCTGCTTGTTCGCACCGGCGGCTTTCAGCGCACGCCCGGCGTCGCCCTTGTCGTCGAGGCAGGCCAGCACGAACAATTCGGACGCGATGAACTGGTCACCGCGCTGCTGGGCCAGCTTGTCGGTGAGGTTGAGCAGGCGATTCAACTCGTTCGAAACGTTGATGTTGCCTTCCTGGCCCTTGACACTCGCCAGCTTGTCCAGGATTTCCCCGACCCGCTGGCGTAGCAACGGCACGTTCACCCCGGCCTGCGCCAGCATCGGCGTGGTCGAGCCGCCCTGCTGGTCCAGCAGGGCTTCCAGGACGTGCGCGGGCTCCAGCATGTTGTGGTCGCGTCCGACCGCGATCGATTGCGCGTCGGCCAGCGCCTGCTGGAAACGGGAGGTCAGCTTGTCCGTTCTCACGTGGGCATCCTCGGGAAAAGGGCGGCGTTGCCGCCATTGGCAAGAGATAGGGCCGCCACGGCAATGCTTCAACCGGCGGTCGCGCAGACCCGACGACGAGTCTAGAATCTCCCGCCGTCGCGGGGATGGGTATTGCATGGCCGTCGTCGGAATTTCACTGGGGCGTTTGCGCTGGCGCAACCTCGGCTGGAGCGCCATCAACGCGCTGCAGTTGATCTACACCATCGCCTGGACGGCAGGTTGCATCACGCTGGCGCTGCTGGTTTTGCTGCTGACCGGCGGCAACCGGCGCATTCCGCTGCGGATGGCGTCGCGGCTGTGGGCGCCCGGGCTGTTGATTGGCGCCGGCGCGAAATTGCACGTCGAAGGACTGGATCGCGTGGACTTTTCCAAGCCGCACGTGTTCGTGGCCAACCATCAATCGATCATCGACGTCTGCGCACTGGTCCGCGCGCTGCCGGTGCCGATCCGCTTCGTGATCAAGCAGGAACTCGCGAAGGTACCCTTCATCGGCTGGTACGCGCGCGCCATGGGCATGGTGTTCATCGAGCGCGGGCACGCTCGCGAAGCGGCGATGCGCCTGCACGGCGTGGTGTCGATCGTGCGCGCTGGCGAAAGCCTGTGTACGTTTCCGGAAGGCACCCGCAGCCGCAATGGCGCGGTGCGGCCGTTCAAGGGCGGTGCGTTCCAGGTCGCGCTGCAAGCCGGCGCGGCGGTGGTGCCGATCGCGATCGAGGGCTCCGGCGCGGTGCTGCCGGCCTCGGGCTTTCGCGTGCGGCCGGGTGCGATCACGTTGCGCATCGGTGAACCGATCCCCACCGCGGGGTTGCACGCCGGCGATCGGCACGCGCTGGCGCAACGCGCGCACGACGCGGTCGCCACGATGCTTGCTGCCACGCACCCTCCGCGACAGGCGTGAAAGAGCCATTCATGTGGCGCGAGCCCCGCAATGACGATGCAAAGGTAGCGCGACAGCGTGCTCAGGGCTTCGCAAGCATCGGCCGCAGCACCGCCCACGCGTTTTCCAGCACGCGCGGTTGCGCGGCGGCGGTGGGATGCAGGCCATCGGACTGCATCAACGACGGATCCAGGGCAATACCCTGCAACAGGAACGGCAGCAGCGCCGCGTGGTCCCGCCGCGCAAGGTCGGCATAGATCCCGCGCAAGCCGTCGCGGTAACGCGGGCCGTAGTTCACCGGCAGTTCGATGCCGAGCAGCAAAACCTTGGCGCCCGCGTCGCGGCACTGCGCGATCATCGCCGCCAGGTTGGCGCTGATTTCCGCAAGCGGCAGGCCGCGCAAGCCATCGTTGGCGCCCAATTCGAGGATCACAAGCGCGGGCCGGTACTGCCTGAGCAACCCCGGCAACCGCGCCAGACCGGACGCAGTGGTTTCCCCGCTGACGCTGGCATTGACCATCCGCCAGGCAGGACGCATATCGGCGAGACGTGTTTCCAGCAACGCGGGCCAGCTCGCCTGCAATTCGATATTGTGGGCGGCCGAAAGCGAATCCCCCAGCAACAGGACCGCGCGCGGCGCCGCAACCGCGAAAGCACTCAGCGGCAACAGCAACACGAGGCACAACACTATGGATGACGGCAGGATGCACGACGGCAACCGGATTGACATGGCACTGATTTCCGCGACAGGTTTGAGCAAGCACGTCGAAGGACCGACGGGCCGCCTCGACATTCTTGACGATGTCAGCCTGGAAGTGAATGCCGGGGAAACCATCGCGATCACCGGTGTGTCGGGTTCGGGCAAGACCACCCTGCTCAGCCTGCTGGCGGGGCTGGATCTCCCGAGCGGGGGCAGCGTGCGCCTGGACGGTCACGTGCTGGAAAGCATGGATGAGGAAGCACGCGCACGATTGCGCCTGAAGCTGGTCGGCTTCGTGTTCCAGTCTTTCCACCTGCTGCCTGCGTTGACCGCCGAGGAAAACGTGTTGCTGCCGCTGGAGCTGGACGGCACGCTGGATGCCCCGGCGCGCGCAAGCGATGCACTGGCCTCGGTGGGCCTGCGCGAGCGCGGCGCGCATTACCCGTACCAGTTGTCAGGCGGCGAACAGCAACGTGTCGCCATCGC
The DNA here is from genome assembly GCA_035249465.1 of Rhodanobacteraceae bacterium. Taxonomy (GTDB): domain Bacteria; phylum Pseudomonadota; class Gammaproteobacteria; order Xanthomonadales; family Rhodanobacteraceae; genus 66-474. The sequence goes on from DATFGL010000086.1 coordinate 2,938, forward strand.
GCGCGCATTCGTGCGCGGTCCGCGCATCCTGTTCGCGGACGAACCCACCGGCAACCTTGACCATGCCAGCCGCGACGCGATCGCCGACTTGTTGTTCGCCATCAACCGCGAACACCACACCACGCTGGTGGTCGTCACGCACGATCCCGCCATGGCCGCACGCTGCGCGCGGGTGTACGACCTGATCGACGGCCGCCTGCGGACGCACGCGGCATGACATACCGAATAACCGGCCGAATGACCGGCCCACGCCACGCGTTGCGTACGCTGCGGCGCGAATGGCGCCTGCCGGAACTGCGCACGCTGATCGCCGCGCTGCTGCTGTCGGTGATCGCGCTGGGCGCGGTCGGCACACTGGCCACGCGCGTGCAGCGCGCGATGGTGATGAGCGCGGCGGAACTGATCGGCGGCGACCTCGGCATCGATGCGGCATCGCCGCTGCCTGCCGTTTTCGCGCGGCACGCACAAACGCTCGGGCTGCACACGAGTGCGCTCGCGGAATTCCCGAGTGTCGCGTTTGCCGGCGATCGCAGCCAACTGCTTTCCGTCACCGCTGGCGATGGCGTGTGGCCGTTGCGCGGGAAATTGATCGTCGCGGGGCCGCGTGATCGAAGCCGCGTCACCCACGCGCCCGCACCGGGCGCGATTTATCTGGACCACCGCGCGCTGGCATCGCTGCAACTGAATGTCGGTGACCGCGTGCAGGTGGGCGGCATGGATCTCGTCATCGCGGGGCAGCTCGAACAACAACCCGGCGGCGGCGACCTGATCGCGCTGGCACCACGCGCGGTGATGGCGCTGCCCGACGCCAGAGCCGCCGGTTTGCTCGGCACCGGCAGCCGCGCGCGCCATCGCCTGCTGGTGGCGGGCGGCGTGAACGGCGTGGACGCTTATCGCGCATGGGCGAAAGCGAACCTGCCCGCCGATGCACACCTGGTGACTCCGGAAGAAGTGCAACAGCGGCTCGCCGTCGCGTTCGGCAGAGCCGGCTCGTTCCTGCGGCTCGCCGCCCTGCTTGCGGCGTTGCTGGCTGGCATTGCCATCGCGCTGTCGGCGCAGCGCTATGCACGGCGCAAGACCGACGAGATCGCACTGCTGCGCGCGATCGGCGCATCGTCCCGCTTTGCTTTCGGCAGCCTCGCGTGGACGCTGGCCCTCCCTGCCCTGCTCGCCGCGCTGATCGGCGCAGGCGTGGCGCTGGGACTCGCCTCCGTTGCGTTCGCGTACGCGCACGATCTGCTGCCCGCCTCCGCACAGCGCGCGCCGCTGCCGTTCGACCCTGCGCTCGCCGCCGCCTGCGTGGGCCTCGCAGTATTGGCCGGTTTCGCGCTGCCACCGCTGGCGCGGTTGAAGTCGATACCGCCGGTCGCGGTGTTCCGCCGCAACATCAAACTCGTGCCACAGCGCTTCGACCTTTTGTACGCGCTGCCGGTGCTGGTTGCGCTGGGCCTGATCGCGCTGGAAACCGACAGCTGGAAAATCGCTGGCGTCCTCGCCGCGTGCCTTGCAGGCGCCGCCTTGTTCACCGCGATGCTCACGTTTGCCATCCTGTGGTTCGTCCGCCGCTACGCGGTACGCCTGAATCCGGCGTTGCGTCTGGGCGTCAGCGCGCTGACGCGCCGCCGCGGTTTGAGCCTGCTGCAATCCTGCGCGATTTCGCTGGGGCTGACCGCACTGCTGCTGCTCGCGGTCGTCGCGCCCGCCTTGCTCGACAACTGGCGGCGCGACCTGCCACCCGATACGCCGAACTGGTTCGTCGTCAACGTGCAGGCGGCGCAGCGCACCGACGTGCGTGATGTTCTGGACAAACTCGGCGCCACGCGCTTCAACGACATGCCGGTTGCCGTCGGCAAGCTCGTCGCGATCAATGGCGTGGACGTCGAACGCGTCCCCTTCCGCGGCCAGGATGTCAGCCAGGAAGCCTCGCAACAGGTGCGCCTGTCATGGAGCCGCACGCTGCCACCGGCCAATCGCGTGATCGAAGGACAGTGGTTTGCGCCGGATGCGCGCGACGCGCAGGTTTCGCTGGACGTCGCGTGGGTGCGCCGCTTCGATCTCGAACTTGGCGACGAATTGGAATTCCTCGTCGGCAACCAGCGCATCGAAGCGCGCCTCACCAGCATCCGCGAGGTGGACTGGAGCCGCTTCAACGTCAATTTCTTCGTGATGCTCGACCCCGCCCATGGCGAAACGCTGCCACACAGCTGGATCGCCAGCTTTTATCTCCCGCCCGGCCACGCGAACGCGCTCGCCGCGTTCTCGCGCGACAACCCCAACCTGTCGCTGATCGACGTCGATGAACTGCTCAACCGCGCACGCCAGATCGTCGGACAAGTGACCGCCGCCGCGCGCTGGGTGCTGGCCTTCAGCCTGCTCGCGGGTGCGCTGGTACTCGCTGCCGCGCTGACCATGAGCGCCGCCGAGCGCCGCCACGAAGCGGCGCTGTTGCGCACGCTCGGCGGGCGCCGGGCGCAACTGCGGCTCGCCGCACTCTGCGAGTTCGGTTTGCTGGGTGCGATTTCAGGGTTGACTGCGTTGTTGGCGTCGGCGGCGGGCGGCGCGTGGCTCGCGCGTTCGGTATTTCGCATCCACGCGTTCTCGCCACCGTGGCCGCCACTCATCATTGCGGCCGTGATCGCGGCGATCGTCGTGGCCGCGCTGGGTTTGGCCGGAACACGCAAGGTGCTGCACACCTCGCCCCTGTTGTTGCTGCGGCGCTGACGCTCTCGGGTGAGGGCTTCTTCGGACCTACCTGTCGAGGGCCGCTTCGTGTGCCGATCGCGCGTCCCGACTGCAGTCGCTCCCCGGCAAAGGTTGACAAAGGTTCTCGCACCACTCTTCACCGTGGCGCAGCACGAGCCGACCACATCCGTTCGGCATGTTCAGCGGAATCGGCAGCGCGTCGCCGGGCTTCCACAATCCCAAGCGCTGCATGATTTCCGACATTTCGGAATCGGCCACCGGCAATGGGTTGCCGTCGCCGTATCGCGTGTGACTCCGATACTTCAGGATGCGTACGTACTGCCCGGACTTGCCCGATGCATACACTTCGATCCAATACACGTACGGCGCACGGCTCGTCGGATAGTCAACGATCACGTCGCCTCGCAGTGGTCCGTGCTCGACGAATTGCGCGTCCTGGTTGTTGTTGCTGCCGCCGCTTTCATTGGTGAATACCAAGCGAAAGCGATCTCTGTTCCGCTCGTATTGGTACAACGCTGTGCCAACGTTGCAACTACCGTCTCCACCGGGCGCTGAACACGTTCTCATCAGCAGCAACGGTTTCGTGTGCCCTTGGCCCCCATATACAACCCGTGCATCAAAAAGCTCATATGGCTGGAAAAACCATGGCGGTGCGGACCCCTGTGTTGCATAGACTTTGCTGGTTCCGGTGCATTGTGGTGCGAGCGCTTTGACCAGGCAGACCGCGATGGGGCCGTGATCTTCAAGATCGGGCTCTGCCGATGGCTCAGGATCTTGGGCGACCACGAGCGCCCACGGCGAAACGGTACCGAACGGTTGGGTCAGATCGAGATACTTGAGGGTGGTCGCCTTCTGACCGTGCCACAGCGGTATCGCAGCGATGACCGCCTGCTCGGCTTCTGCTTTTGGCAGAGGCGCGGTGGCCGATTTTGCGGTGCTTGGCAAAAGCAAGCCGCTCAAGAGCAGCGCACAACATCCGATCGCGAACTTGCTGCGCATCGCACGCCCAACAAGAAGTTGCACGAAGAGCATTAGACGCCTTCAATGCGTCGGCGGCAACAACCAGACCATGCTCACCATCCGACCGCTGCGCGCGCCGTCGCGGCGATAGGAATGCAGGCGCTCATCGGTGAAAGTATCCAAGCCACCGCCGAAGATGCGTGCGACGCCTGCGGCCTGCAGGCGCTGCCGCGCAAGTTCGTACAAATCGCACAACCAGTGACCGGGGCGCGTGGCGGTGAAAGCCGATGTTGCGGCGGGATCGTGCGCCAGGAAGGCTTCGCGCACCTCGTCGCCGACTTCGTAGGACTGCGCGGCGATCGCGGGACCAAGCCATGCAAGGATGCTTTCGCGCGACGCGTGCATCGCACCCAGCGTGTTTTCCAGCACGCCTGCGGATAGCCCGCGCCAGCCGGCATGCGCGGCGGCAATTTCCGACCCATCGTCGGCGCAGAACAATACCGGCAGGCAGTCGGCGGTCTGGATCGCCAGCACCACGCCGGGCCCGCGGGTGACTGCGGCGTCGGCCTCGGGTTCCTGCAAATCCTGCGCGACATTTCCCTCATCTGTACGCACTGCGCGCGGGCTTCCCTCTCCCGCAAGCGGGAGAGAGGGGAAAAGTGCAACGGCAACCCCATGCACCTGGCGGAGCCAGCGCGGTTCGGACGGCAACGACAAGGCACGGCGCAACAGATCACGATTCTCCGCAACCACTGCGGGGTCGTCGCCGCTGTGTGTGCCGATGTTGAATCCGTATGGCGACTCCGGCCGCGCGGCGTCGCGTGTACTCACGGCGGCGCGCATGTTCGGCGGCGCGGGCCAATCGGGGATCAGCCACGATGCAGGCAGGTCAGGCACGCCCGCCTCCCGACCCCGCAGCGTCTTTCCGCAACGCATCCAGCAGGCCGAGGAAATCACGCGGCGGTTCGGCATCGAACGCCATTGCTTTGCCCGTAACCGGATGTGCGAACGCCAGATGTTCGGCGTGCAGCGCCTGACGCCTGAAGCCGCGCAGTGCGTCCGCCAACACCGGCGCCGCGCCGCGCGGCAGCTTAAGTCCCTTTCCGTAAAGCGAATCGCCCACCAGCGGCCAACCCGCATGCGCCATGTGCACGCGGATCTGATGGGTGCGGCCGGACTCCAGTTCGCATTGCAGCAGCGCGTGCGCGCGAAATTTCTCGCGCACACGGTAATGCGTGACGGCAGGACGCCCCCCCTCGCGCACGGCACGCCGCAGGCGATCGGCCGGATGTCGATCCAGCGGCGCGTCCACCGTCCCGCCCGCGACCGGCACGCCATTGACCACCGCGGCATAACGACGGTGGACATCGCGCGCAGCCAGCATCGCCACCAGCGCGGTTTGCGCCGGCAACGTGCGCGCGACGACCAGCAGGCCCGAGGTGTCCTTGTCGAGGCGGTGCACGATGCCGGCGCGCGGAACCTGCGCCAGGTCCGGATCGTGGTGCAACAGCGCATTCAACAGCGTGCCGTCACGATTGCCGGCGCCCGGGTGCACCACCAGACCCGCCGGCTTGTTGATGACCAGCAGATCGGCGTCCTCGAAAACAATGTCGAGTTCGATGGCCTCGGGCCGGTCGCCCAGCACGGGCGTCCCGACGCGATCCCACTCCACATCCTCGCCGCCGCGAACCAGCGTGCGCGGCTGGACTTTCCGGCCATCCAGCCTGATGCGCCCGGTCTTTACCTCGGCCGCCAGGTGCGCCCGCGAATATCCATGGAACATTCCGGGCAGGATCTGGTCGAAGCGCTGGCCGGCGCCGTCGACCGGAACCTCCGCGCGCAACCGTTCAGCCATGCCGGCCCCCGTGCCGGTTGGGCCGGACGGATTCCGCTATCATGCCTGTTCGCATTCGCAAAGACTTGCCCGATGCCATTCCGACGCTCCGCACCACTGCTGAAATTCGCCTTGTTCCTGCCGTTGCTGCTGGCGGTCGGCGCCTGCTCGCTATTCCACCACGGCAAGCGTGAAACGCTCAACAACATGACCGTCGAGCAGTTGTACCAGCGCGCGCACGACATGTCCCAGAGCGGCAACTGGAGCGCGGCCGAGACGGTGTACCAGAAGCTGATCTCGCGTTTCCCGTATGGCGCCTACAACGAGCAATCGCAGATTGAACTGGCCTACGCGCAGTACAAGGATGACAAGTTCGAGGACGCGTATTCGACCATCAACGAGTTCATCAAGACCTATCCAACGCAAAAGCACATCGCCTACGCGTACTACCTGCGCGGGCTGATCAATTTCGACCGCACCGAAACCGGTACCCAGAAGCTGGCCGGGATCAGTCCGTCACGCTTCGACCAAGGCTACGTGCTGCAGTCGTTCGATGATTTCAATACGCTGGTCGCACGCTTCCCCGACACCCGTTACGCCGCCGATGCGCGCCAGCGCATGATCTACCTGCGCAACCAGTTGGCGCGATCCGAGTTGAACGTCGCCGAATACTACCTGCAACGCAAGGCCTACATCGCTTCGGCCGACCGCGCCAAGTACATCATCGAGCACTACCAGCGTTCGCCGGAGTCGGCCGATGCGCTGGCGGTGCTGGCCAAGAGCTACCACCTGTTGGGGCAACAGAAGCTGGCCGACCAGACCACCGAAGTGTTGAAGCTCAATTATCCGAACCATCCCTACCTGCGCAATCCGAAACGCTGGCCCGACCACCACTCGTGGGCGTGGCGCCTGATTCCGTTGACCAGCGCACGCTGACCGGAGCGCGTTGCGCGCAGCCCCGCACGAAATCGGTTGGCGGCATCCATGTCTTTTTCCGCGCAGTCCGACGGCGCGGGCTACTTTCTGTTTGGCAGAAAGTAGCCCGCTCGCGAAGCGGGCGGAACTGCTCCGAATGTCAGCGCCAGGCGCTCGAAATGGGGTAGCGCCGCTCGCGTCCGAACGCGCACGTCGACACGCGCGGCCCCGGCGCGGATTGGCGGCGCTTGAATTCGCTGGCGTACAGCATGCGCACCACGCGCTGGACGTCGTCGGCGTCGTAACCGGCGGCCACGATCTCGGCCTGCGACTCGGCGCCTTCGATGCAGCGTTTCAGGATGCCATCCAGCACGTCGTAGGGCGGCAGCGAATCCTGGTCGGTCTGATCGGCACGCAATTCCGCCGAAGGCGCACGCTCGATCACTGCACGAGGGATCACTTCTTTTCCCTGTTTCCCGTTCCCTGTCCCCGCTCCATTGCGCCACTGCGCCAGTTTGTACACCTGCGTCTTGTAGACGTCCTTCAACGGCGCGTAACCGCCGCACATGTCGCCGTACAGCGTCGCGTAACCCACCGCCATCTCGCTCTTGTTGCCGGTGGTAAGCAGCAGCTTGCCGGTCTGGTTGGACAGCGCCATCAGCAGCAGCCCGCGGCTGCGCGCCTGCAGGTTTTGCGCGGTCAGGTCGACAAGTTCGCCGCAGGCGGACGCGAGGATTTGCGTTGCCGCGTCGACGGTTGGACCAATGGGCAGGTCGGAATATCCGACGCCCAGTGCTTGCGCCTGTGCGTGCGCTTCGCGCAGCGAAAGATCGGACGTGTAACGCGACGGCAGCATCACCGCGGTGACCTTGTCCGCGCCCAGCGCGTCCACCGCGATCGCCAGCGTCAAAGCCGAATCGATGCCGCCGGACAGTCCCAGCAACACGCCGTCGAAGCCGTTCTTGCCGACGTAATCGCGCACGCCGCGTACCAGAGCCGCGTACAGCGTGGCTTCGGACGAGCCGTCCCGCACGGCGGGCCAGTCGCGCGCGGACCATTTTCGCGATGCGGAATCGAATTCAGTCCACAGCAGCGCATCGACGAATGCCGGCGCACGCGCAGCGACGGAACCGTCGCCATTCACCAGCAAGGATGCACCGTCGTACACCACGTCGTCCTGCCCCCCGACCATGTTGAGATAGGCGACGGCGCAACCCGTCTCCTTCGCGCGTGCGGCAAGCAGCGTTTCGCGCTGCGGCTGCTTGGCATGGTCGAACGGCGAGGCGTTGATCACGATGATCACCTCCGCACCCGCGCGCGCTGCGGCGGCCGCGGGTTCAGGCTGCCAAACGTCTTCGCAGATCAGCACGCCGGCACGCACCCCCCCGAGCGCGGTCACGCTCACCGCATGACCGGGTTCGAACCAGCGCTTGTCGTCGAACACGCCGTAATTCGGCAGCACGCATTTGTGCGTGACCTGCGCGATGCGTCCCTCGTGCAACAACGCGGCCGCGTTGTACACCACGCCTTCGCTGTGCGGGAATCCAACCAGCGCAGCGAGGCCGTCGCTTTCCATCGCCAGGCGATCCATTTCCGACTGGCACGCGGCGAGGAAACTGGGCCGCAGCAACAGGTCCTCCGGCGGATAGCCGCTCAACGCGAGTTCCGGGCACACCAGCAGGTCGGCGCGGCCCTTGCGCGCCTCGCGCATCAGCGCGCGCACCCGATCGGCATTGGTTGTGACCGCGCCGACCGGGAAATCGAACTGCGCCAACGCCAATCGCAAGGTGGCCATGCGTCGCTCCGGATGGACGAAGGCCGCGACGTAGCGCGGCCCGTCCGCTGCATTGTAGGAGGGCCGGAAGGCCCGACGGGTTGCGGCTTCCACCGCTCCTACAACTTGGCGGCCAGCGCTGCGCCAAGGTCCGCCGGCGATTTCACGGTGGTGACGCCGGCTTTTTCCAGCGCTGCGAACTTGGCCGCGGCGGTGCCCTTGCCGCCCGAGATGATCGCGCCGGCGTGACCCATGCGTTTGCCCGGAGGCGCGGATGCGCCCGCAATGAACGCGACCACTGGCTTGGTGACGTGTTCCTCGATGAATTCGGCCGCTTCTTCCTCGGCGCTGCCGCCAATCTCGCCGACCATGATGATGCCCTCGGTCTGCTTGTCGTCCTGGAACAGCTTCAGGCAGTCGATGAAGCTCATGCCGTTGATCGGATCGCCGCCGATGCCGATGACCGTGGATTGGCCGAGGCCCACGTTGGTGGTCTGGAACACGGCTTCATACGTCAGCGTGCCCGATCGCGACACGATCGCGACCTTGCCGGGCTGGTGGATGTGGCCGGGCATGATGCCGATCTTGCATTCGCCCGGCGTGATGATGCCGGGGCAGTTCGGGCCGATCAGCACGGTGTCGGGGTAATCCTTCAGCACGTTCTTGACGCGCAGCATGTCGAGCACCGGGATGCCCTCGGTGATCGCGACGATGACCCTGATGCCGCCCGCGGCGGCTTCCATGATCGCGTCAGCCGCGAACGGCGGCGGCACGAAGATCACCGAGGCGTCGGCGCCGGTGTCGTCCACCGCTTCGCGCACCGTGTTGAAAACCGGCAGGCCGATGTGCTCGCTGCCGCCCTTGCCCGGGGTGACGCCACCGACCAGTTTGGTGCCGTAATCCAGCGCTTGCTGAGAATGGAAGGTGCCCTGGTGGCCGGTGAAGCCCTGGCAGATGACCTTGGTGTTCTTGTTGACCAATACGCTCATGACATCGATATCCTTCATGTAGGGCGGGAGAAGCCGCAAAGCGGTGCATCCCGCCGGAGACGCCGCGCAGCGGCGCATCCCGCCTTCGTGAAATCGGAACGGCGGGATTCGCTACGCTGCTCCCGCCCTACCCATCTTCGTTTACGCGGCCTTGGCAGCAGCGACGGCTTTCTGCGCGGCGTCGTTCAAATCGTTGGCCGGCGTGATCTTGAGGCCGGAATTGCTCAGCAACTCGCGACCCTTCTCGACGTTGGTGCCTTCGAGCCGCACCACCACCGGAATCTTCAGGCCCACTTCCTTCACCGCAGCGATGATGCCTTCGGCGATCAGGTCGCAGCGCACGATGCCGCCGAAGATGTTGACCAGGATGCAGTTGACCTTGGGCGAGGACAGGATCAGCTTGAACGCCGCCGTGACGCGCTCGGTGGTGGCGCCGCCGCCGACATCGAGGAAGTTGGCGGGCTCGCCGCCGGCCAGCTTGATCACGTCCATCGTGGCCATCGCGAGGCCCGCGCCATTGACCATGCAGCCGATGTTGCCGTCCATCGTCACATAGTTGAGGTGTTCGGCCGCGGCTTCGGCTTCGGCCTTGTCTTCCTGCGATACGTCACGCATCGCGGCGAGTTCGGGATGGCGGAATTCGGCGTTGTCGTCGGAGTTGACCTTGCCGTCCAGTGCCATCAGGTCGCCGGACGCGATGATCGCGAGCGGATTCAGTTCGACCAGCGACAGGTCCTTGGCGTTGAACAGTTTGTACAGGCCCAGCATGATCTTCGAAAGCTGGTTGACCTGCTTCGCGTTCAAGCCCAGCGCGAAGCCGAGCTCGCGGCACTGGTAGGGCTGCAGGCCTTCCGTGAAATTCACCGTGACGGTGTGGATTTCATCCGGCGTCTCGCGCGCGACCTGTTCGATGTCGACACCTCCGCGCGCCGAGGCGATGAAGGTGACGGCCTTCTCGCCGCGGTCGACCAGCGTCGACAGATACAATTCCTTGACGATGTCGGTGGCCTCGGTGACCAGCACCAGGGTCACCGGCAGTGCACGGCCGCCCGACTGGTAGGTCTCCATGCTCTTGCCGAGCATGCCCTCGGCCGCGGCCTTGACCTTGTCCAGCGAGTCGCAGAACTTCACTCCGCCGGACTTGCCGCGTCCGCCCGCGTGGATCTGCGCCTTCACCATCCATTGCTCGCCGCCCAACGCCTTGGCCACTTCAGCGGCTTCGGCCGGCGTCCTGGCGATCTTGCCGGGTGGCACCGCGATACCGAATTCGGCAAACAGTTGCTTGGCCTGGTATTCGTGGAAATTCATGCAGAAGCCTCATGATTCAGGGGATTGCCGGCGGCGACTTCGAGCTGCCGTCCCGTGCCGCGGGCAAGGCACGCAGGCACGACAGCCGCCTATTGTTGCGGCGAGCGGCTTGCGTGTCCACCCAGGAGGGGTTTGCATGCGATCGTCCCTGATCGCCGCCGTGTTCGGGCAAACGCAATTCGCGAGGCTTTACCGGCCGCCAACACCAGAATGGCCCAGAGCCGCCATCCATGGCCAAGAGCTCCCTGGCCCGACTTCCCGCAACAGCTATTTCGAATCAAGCTCCGCGCTTCCTCCGAACAATCCAAACGCCATAAGAAGCACCGCGCCTACCGTAATGGCGGAGTCCGCCACGTTGAAGGCGGGATACGACCACGCGTGCCAATAGATCTGGATGAAGTCGGTGACCTGGCCGTGGATCAGGCGGTCGATGAGATTGCCGAGCGCGCCGCCGATGATCAGCGCCACCGGCAGCGCGGTGCGCCAGTCACGGCGCGGCGTGCGCGCCAACCACACGCCCAGGCCGACGCACACCACCACCGCAAGCCCGCCGAACAGCCGCGTCTGCCAGCCCGACGAATCGGCCAGGAAGCTGAAAGCCGCGCCGCGGTTGAATGCCAGCGTCCAGTTGAGCAGGTGTGGAATCACCTGGTGCGGCATGTAGGGGATCAGCGTGTGCCGTACGACGGCCTTGGTGATCTGATCCAGCACGATGACCAGCGCGGACACGGCCAGCCACGCCAGCGCATTGGGTTTGGGCAACTTGCTCAAGCGGATTTCCTTGCGGCTGCACACGCGAAAGCGCGCATGATAGCGGCGCGCCGACGTGCCTCCTTCGGCACGAAAGGGGAAGGCTTGCGCCGCCCCGGGGAATTCAAACGCTACGCAACGCCGCGCGCGCCACCGGCAGGATCGCCCCGGCCCAGCGCGCGTACTGCGCGCCGGAGGGATGCAGTCCGTCGTCAACCAGTTCTGCGCGCACGCCGGACGTACGCGAAAGAGAGGTGACATCAACCCACTGCCCACCGGCGTCGCGGGCTTCCGTCCAGGCGGCGGCGTTGAAGGCGTCGATCTCGCGAGCGATGCGCGCGGTGTCACCGCCTTGGCGCGCCGCGAATGGCGTCACGCCCCAATCGGGAATCGATACCGCGACGACGTGCTGGGCACCGCCACCGGCAAGTTTGGCCGCGCGTTGCAGCAGGCCGCGAAACTGCGCACGGTATTCGTCGAGCGGCCGGCCGCGATACTGATTGTTGACGCCGACCAGCAGCGTGACCAGATCGTAGGGCGGCGCGAAGGCCGACGCGTCCATCGCCGCCACAAGCTCGTCGGTGGTCCATCCGGTGGTGGCCACGATCACCGGGTCGGCGATGTCGATGCCTTCGTTGCGCAATCGCGCCACCAGTTGCGCGGGCCAACGCTCGCTGGGTGCCACGCCTTCGCCGATGGTGTAGGAGTCGCCCAGTGCAAGGAAT
>DATFGL010000087.1:0-6071 GCA_035249465.1 Rhodanobacteraceae bacterium
CCCTGATCCTTTTTAACGCGGTCGCCGGGTTTCACCATCACCTCGATCACCGGCACGTCCTGGAAATCGCCGATGTCGGGCACCTTGAGTTCGATCGCTTTCGCCATGTCGTTCTCCCGCGTCACAGCAAAGCCCGCCGCATGTCGGCGAGCAGCTGCGCGAGATACACCGCGAAACGCGCGGCGGCGGCGCCGTCGATCACCCGATGATCATAGGAAAGCGACAATGGCAGGATCAGCCGCGGCGCGAATTCCTTGCCGTTCCACACCGGCTGCATGGACGAACGCGAAACACCCAGGATCGCGACTTCCGGCGCGTTGATGATTGGCGTGAACATCGTCCCGCCGATGCCGCCCAGCGACGAAATCGAGAAGCAGCCGCCCGACATTTCGCCCGGCGTCAACTTGCCGTCGCGCGCCTTCTTCGCAAGCGCCGACATTTCCTGCGCGATGTCGAGCACGCCCTTCTGGTCGCAATCGCGGATCACCGGCACCACGAGCCCGTTCGGTGTGTCGGCGGCGAAACCAATGTTGAAATAGCGCTTCACGACCAGGTTCTCGCCCGACGCGTCCAGCGATGCATTGAAGTCGGGATATTTCTGCAGGGCCGCGACCGACGCCTTGATCAGGAACGCCAGCATCGTCACCTTGATGCCGGCTTTCTCGTTTTCCTTGTTGAGCGCGCCGCGTAGCGCTTCGAGGTCGGTGATGTCGGCGTCCTCGAACTGCGTGACGTGCGGGATCATCGCCCAGTTGCGCGCGAGGTTGGCGCCGGAGAGCTTCTTGATGCGGGACAGCGGCTGTGTTTCGGTCGCGCCGAACCTGCTGAAATCGATCTGCGGCCACGGCAACAAGCGCAGCCCCTCTCCCGGGAGAGGGGTTTGGGGTGAGGGTCCGATTCCGCCCGACATCGCCGACTTCACGAACTTCTGCACGTCTTCCCTGGTGATGCGTCCGCCGCGTTCGCTGCCGGTGACGCGCGCAAGATCCACGCCCAGCTCGCGCGCGAATGCGCGCACCGCGGGGCTGGCGTACGGCACCTTGTCCGGCATGATCGAATCGGCGTCGAAGGGAATGGGCGGGGCGTGGCGAGACGCTGCGTTGCCGCTTTCACCGCTGGCCGCCGGTTGGGGCTGCGCGGCCGGGATGGGCTTTTCGGTCTTGGGCGCTTCCGGTTGCTTTTCGGGCGCCTTCTTTTCCGGTTCATTCTGCGCGGCAGGTGCTTTCCCGGCTTCGCCACCTTCGCCCTCGATCGTCGCGATCACGCTGCCTTCGGAAACCTCGTCGCCGACCTTGACCTTCATTTCCTTGACCGTGCCCGCGAACGGCGCCGGGACTTCCATGGTCGCCTTGGCCGATTCCAGCGTCACGAGGCCCTGGTCCTTTTCCACATGGTCGCCCGGCTTGACCATCACTTCGATCACGGGCACGCCCTGGAAATCACCGATGTCGGGTACCTTCGCTTCGCGCACGTCTGCCATGTCCGCTTCCTTCATTCCGGAAAAGCTGCAAGACGCCCAGTTTCGCGCATTTGGCCGCTCCCGTCATGTACGGGGCGGCCTGACCCGAAAGTCACAGTGACCAGTGGCGGATGGCGAAACGCCGCCTTTGTAGGCAGACTGGCGGCAAACCGGCACCCGGGGGCCGCGGCGATGCTGACCATCCGCAATCTTTCCAAGACCTATCCGAACGGCGTGCGCGCGCTGAACAATGTATCGCTGGACATCCCGAACGGGATGTTCGGGTTGCTCGGCCCGAACGGCGCGGGGAAGTCCACGCTGATGCGCACGATCGCGACCCTGCAGGATCCGGACGGGGGAAGCATCAGGCTCGGCGACATCGACGTGCTCGCGGACAAACCCGCGACGCGGCGCGTGCTCGGTTACCTGCCTCAGGAGTTCGGCGTATATCCCAAGGTCAGCGCCGAAGCGATGCTGGATCACTTCGCGGTGCTTAAGGGCGTCACCCGGCGCGGAGAACGCCGCGATCTCGTGGATGCGTTGTTGAAACAGGTGAACCTGTGGGACGTGCGCAAGCGCAAGCTCGGCGGCTTCTCCGGCGGCATGCGCCAGCGCTTCGGCATCGCGCAGGCCCTGATCGGCGATCCGAAACTGGTGATCGTGGACGAACCCACTGCCGGGCTCGACCCGGAAGAGCGCCAGAGGTTCTTGAACCTGCTGGCGGAAATCGGCGAACGCGTGGTGGTGATCCTCTCCACCCACATCGTCGAGGACGTGACCGAGCTGTGTCCGCGCATGGCGATTATCGCACAAGGACAAGTGCGCCTGACCGGCGAGCCGCGCGAAACCATCCGCGCACTGGAAGGCCGCGTGTGGCGCCGCGCGATCGACAAGGCCGCGTTGCCGCAGTACCGCGAACGCATGATCGTGCTGTCCACGCGCCTCGCGGGTGGCGCGACGCTGATCCACGTGTTGGCGGATGCAAGGCCGGACGACGGGTTCGAGAGCGTCGCACCCGACCTGGAAGACGTGTACTTCGGACAACTGCACCACGCCGCCTCCGTCGGGGCAGTCTGAAATGTTCGCCGAAATCTTCGGGTTCGAGTTGCGCCAGCAGCTCAGGAGCCCGTTGTTCTGGTTGATCCTCGCCGCGCTCGCGGCGCTGGCGTTTGCGGTTGCGTGCACCGACTCGGTCACGATCGGCGGTGGCATCGGCAATATCCACCGCAACGCACCGTCTGTCGTGATCACGATGCTCGGCGCGTTCTCGATCCTCGGCCTTTTCCTGATCACGATCTTCGTGGCCGGCGCCGCGCTCCGGGATTTCACGTCCAACACCGCGGAAATGATGTTCGCGACGCCGATGTCGCGGGGCGCGTATCTCGGAGGCCGGTTCGCGGCGGGCTGGCTGGTCAGCGTGCTGGTCCTGATCGGCGTGGCGTTCGGCTTCTGGCTGGGTTCGCTGATGCCATGGCTGGATCCAGCACGCCTCGGCCCGACACCGTGGAACGCCTATGTCTGGGCGTTGGCCGTGATCGTGTTGCCCAACCTGTTCTTCCTCGGCGCGTTGTTGTTCCTGCTGGCGACGCTGACGCGCTCGATGCTGGGCACGTACGTCGGCGTGATCGCGTTCGTGGTGTTGGTGGTCGTGGCCGGCCAGTTGCTGGGCCACGGCAACATCGAACACCAGACCGCCGGTGCGCTGCTGAATCCGTTCGGGATGGGTGCGTTCGAACTGGCGACGCGCTACTGGACGGCTTCCGACAACAACACGCGGGTTCCGGCGCTCGCGGGCGTGATCCTCGGCAACCGCGCGATCTGGATCGCGGCCGGCGTGGTGTTGCTGGGCGTGACGCTGGCTCTGTTCAAACCCGATCGCGAAGGCCTGCGCTGGTTCCGCCGGCGCAGGCGCAGCATGGCGCCGGAACCAACGGCGGTTGCCGTGCCGATCGTGTTGCCGGTGGTGAATTTGCGGGCAGGGTTCGCGGCGCGGCTCACCCAATTCCGCAAGCTGGCATGGTTCGACACCATCAGCGTGCTCAAGGGCACCGCGTTCCTGGTGATGCTGCTGTTCGGGCTGGCCAACCTCACGGGGGCGCTTGCCTTCACGGGTGAAATCTACGGCACCAGCGTGTATCCGGTCACGCACCTGATGGCGCAAGCCATGGACGGCAGTTACAAGTGGCTGTTGCTGATCGTGCTGATCTTCTACGCGGGCGAGCTGGTGTGGCGCGAACGCGGCGCCAGGCTCAGTGAAGTAGTGGATGCGTTCCCGACCCCGGACTGGATTCCGCTGCTGGCCAAGGTCACCGCGCTGGCGGTGGTGATCGTGGTTTTCCTCGCGGTGGGTTCGCTGTATTGCATGGGCTGGCAGGCGCTGCGCGGTTTCCACGACGTGCAGCCACTGCTGTACCTGCAGTACATCGGGTTCTCGCTGCTCGGGTTCCTGCTGCTCGGCATCCTGGCGCTGGTTTTCCAGGTCTGGGCCAACAACAAGTTCGCGGGCTATGCACTGGTCATCGGCTGGCTGCTGCTGATGTTCGGCCTGGCGCAGTTGCACCTTACCGACAATCTGTACCACTTCGGCAACGCGCCGGCCACACCATATTCGGACATGAACGGGTTCGGCTCGTTCTGGATCGGCACGCTGTGGTTCCGCGCGTACTGGTATTGCTGCGCGATCGCATTGCTGGTGATCGCCGCGCTGTACTGGGTGCGGGGCAACGTGAGCGGATGGCGCGCGCGTGGACGGGTCGCGCTGCAACGGCTCCGCACGCCGGCGCGCGCCGTGCTGGCGCTTTCACTGGCCGGCTTCGTTGCGATCGGGGTCTTCCTGTTCCACAACACGCATCGCTTGTATCGCTACCAGACCCATGACCAGCAGTTGCGCCTGCAGGCCAGCTACGAGAAGGACTACCGCAAGTACCTGGGCATGCCGCAGCCGCGCATCACCGACGTGAACGTGGACGTGGCGATGTATCCCGCGCAGCGGCGCGTCGACATCGACGGCCATTACGTGCTGGTCAACAAGCATGACAAGCCGATCGATACGTTGCTGGTGCAGCTGCCCACACTGGATACCCGCGACTACAAGGTCGACCTGGGTTTCTCCGCGCACACCGTCGTGCTTGCGGACGAGCAGCATGGTCTCCATCTCTACAAACTCGTGAAGCCGCTGGCGCCCGGCGCGTCGATGGACTTCGGCTTCAGGATGCATGTGGCTTACAGGGGCTTTGCCAACGAGCCGACCGGCGAGCAGATCGTCCACAACGGCACCTTCATCAACAGCATGGCGTTCCCGCATTTCTGCTACGACGAGAACCGCCAGATCACCGACAACAACGATCGCCGCAAGTACGGCCTTGGGCCGGCCCAGCGCCTGCCGAAGCGCGAGGACGTCGCGGCCCATGCCAACAACCTGATTTCCTGTGATGCCGACTGGGTGCATTTCCAGGCGACCGTTTCGACCCGTGCGGACCAGGTCGCGCTGGCACCCGGTTACCTGCAGAAGGAATGGGTACGGGACGGCAGGCGTTATTTCCATTACGTGCAGGACACGCCGATCCTGGATTTCTTCTCGTTCCAGTCGGCACGCTACCGGGTGGCGCGCGAAAAGTGGCACGACGTGAACCTGGAGATCTACTACGACCCGCAGCATCCTTACAACGTCCAGCGCATGTTCAAGGCGATGCAGTTGTCACTCGACTACTACACCGCGCACTTCGGGCCGTACCAGTTCCGCCAGTTGCGCATCCTGGAGTTCCCGGATTACTCCAGCTTCGCGGAATCGTTTGCCAACACGATTCCGTTCTCGGAGTCGATCGGGTTCATCGCGGATGTGCGCAAGCCGGCCGACATCGATTACGTCACCTATGTCACCGCGCACGAGATCGGCCACCAGTGGTGGGCGCACCAGGCGATAGGTGCCGACGTGCAGGGCGTGACGATGCTGGACGAATCGCTGGCGCAGTATTCGGCGCTGATGGTGATTAAGCACCTGTACGGGCCGACGAAGATGCGCAAGTTCCTGAAGTACGAACTGGATCGCTATCTGTCGGGACGCGGCGGCGAGGAATTCGCCGAAGAACCGTTGGCGCTGGTCGAGAACCAGCCCTACATCCACTACCGCAAGGCCTCCGTGATCTTCTACGCGCTGCAGGATTACATCGGCGAGGACAAGGTCAACGCCGCGCTGCGCACATGGCTGGACAAGGTGAGGTTTCAGCAACCGCCCTACACCGATACGCGCGAGTTGATTGCCGACCTGCGAGCGCAAGCGGGCCCGCAATACCAGGGGCTGATCACCGACTTCTTCGACAAGATCACCCTGTTCGACGACCGCATGGTGTCAGCGGCTGCGAAGAAATTGCCGGATGGCAAGTACGAAGTCACGATGCACGTGCACGCGGCCAAGTACTACGCCGACGGCAAGGGCAGGGAGACGCGCGCGAAGGTGGACGTTCCCATCGAAATCGGCGTGTTCGCGCAGGCGAAGGATGGCGCGGAGCAGGACCAGCAGCCGCTGTATCTCGCGAAGATTCCGGTCAAGGACGGCGACAGCACCATCACCGTGACGGTGGGTGGCAGGCCCCACGAAGCCGGCATCGATCCG
>DATFGL010000088.1:0-5168 GCA_035249465.1 Rhodanobacteraceae bacterium
TGTTCCTGTCTACCTTGAACCGGACCCCGGCGAGCTTCGCGACCGCCATCATCGGTGCCGAGTATGTCGCGCGCCTGCTGCCGCGCGGCACCCATGACTACCGGCAATTCCTGAAGCCTTCGGAACTGGCCGCGCTGCTGCGCGCGGCGGGCCTGGTGCTCGACGAAATCTCCGGGATCGCCTACAACCCATTGAATCGAAAGGCATGGTTGATGCGGCACACGGCCGTCAATTACCTGGTCTGCGCCAGCAAACACGCCGCATGAAACCCCTGCCGCAACCGCTCGCCGGGGTGTTTTTCGACCTCGATGGCACGCTGGTGGATTCGGCGCGGGACATGCACGATGCACTGGTCGCGCTGTGCCGGGAGCGCGACCTTGCAACGCCAGCGTTCGAAACTGTCCGCGAAACCGTCTCGCGCGGCGCACGCGCAGTGTTGCGTTGCGCGGTCGGCAACGACGAGGCCGCGGTCGATGCGGTACTGCCGCGATTCATCGAACTGTACGTCGCCACCGGCATGGTGAATACGCGTGCGTTCGCCGGCATCGACGAGTTGCTGGAGGCGCTTGAAGCACGTGGTGTGCGCTGGGGCGTGGTCAGCAACAAGGCGGCGGGGTTGGTCGCGCTGGCGCTGGCGAAGCTTGGCTATGACCGGCGCGCCGCGGCGGTGGTGGGCGGCGACACGCTTCCGCAGCGCAAGCCCGATCCTGCGCCGGTGCGGCATGCCTGCGCGCTCGCGGGCGTCCCGGCCGCGCAATCCGTGTACGTGGGCGACGATCCGCGCGACGTCCTCGCCGGCCGTGCGGCCGGCCTTTACACGGTCGCCGCGGCTTGGGGCTATCTCGATGGTGCCGATCCGCGTGATTGGGAGCCCGATGCGATCAGCACCACCCCCCGCCAGCTGACCGCGTTGCTGGATCCGGCGTGAGCGGCAGCGCGTTCGATGATTATCTTGCGCAATGGCGCGGCGCCAGTCCGGAGCGCACGGTCGCGTGGCTGTTCCTGCGATCCGATGAACGCGTGTACTTCGGGGCGGTCGCGGCGCTCGAGCATGAATGGCTGAAAGTCGTGCGCGAGGCGCGCGAGCCGCAGGTGGCTGCGGCACGACTCGGCTGGTGGCGCGAGGAGATGCAGCGCGCGCCGCAAGGACAGGCGCGCCACCCGCTGACGCAAGGGTTGTTCGCCGCGCCGCGCGCAAGCGCAGTTCCCATCGTGCACTGGACGGCGCCGGTGGAAGCTGCAATGTCGTTGCTGATGGCGCCGCCGCCCGCGGATTTCGAGGCGCAGTGCAGGGTCGTTGCGCCCTTCGCGGACGCGGCCGCGGAACTGGAAACGCGCGTCTGGTTCGGTGATGTCGGGGCAAGCCCGCGCGCGCCGAAGATCGCGTTGTTCGCCCATCTCGCCGCCAACCTGCGCGGACTCGAGTCCTTGGCCGGGCGCGGGCGTTCTCCGCTGCCGATGCACCTGCTGGCCCGGCATGGATTGACCATCGATGCGCTGGGCGGCGATAGCCCGGCGCGCCGCGCCGCCGTGCGGGACTACGCAGCGGATCTTCAGCGTGGGCTGTCGGGCGCCGTTAGAATGCGTGGCCCCCTGACCTTGTTCCGCGAAGTTGGCCTGCAGCACGACCTGGATGCGCTCGGCCGCGCGGCGCGGGGTGACGATCCGCTGTCGGCCCTGCAGTCACCTGCATTCGGGCTTCGTGGCCTGTTGAAAACCTGGCATGCGGCCCGCACGTGGCGAAGCATGCTGCCGATCGAGTCCCGTCCATGAACACCGTCCCCGACAACGCACGTTTGCCCGATGTCGCCACAGGCGCCGAGCCCGTCGCGGGTGGCGCCCTGGATTGGGTCGGGATGGACGGCATCGACCTGCCGGTACGTTGCGCGGACGGGCAGGGCGGCACAGCCACGGTACCCGCGCGCGTTTCGGTGCAAGTGAACCTGGGCGATCCGGCTGCACGCGGCATCCACATGTCGCGGCTGTACCTTGCGCTGGAAAAGTCGCTGGGCGAGCAGGCACTGACGCCGTCCGGTTTGTGCAGCCTGATGCACGCACTGGTCTCTTCGCACACGGGCCTGTCGAGCCGTGCGCGTCTGCGCGTCGAGTACTCGCAATTGCTGAAGCGCCGCGCGCTGGTCAGCGACAACGCCGGTTGGCGCGCGTATCCCGTCGTCGTCGAGGCGCAGTTGCTGGATGAACATTTCAGCGTGCAACTCGGGTGCGAAGTGACGTATTCCTCGACCTGCCCGGCTTCGGCGGCACTGTCGCGGCAGCTCAACCAGCAGCGTTTCGAACAGGATTTCGCCGGCTCCGTGCCGTCGCAGCGCGCGGTGCGCGAGTGGCTGGGTTCCGAGCGCGGGATGGCGGCAACGCCTCACGCGCAACGCAGCAGCGCGAGCGTCGTCGTGAGGCTCGCGCCGGGCTTCGACTTTCCGGTTTCTGAATTGATCGACGCCATCGAAGGCGCGCTGGCAACACCGGTGCAAACCGCGGTCAAGCGCGAGGATGAACAGGCCTTCGCGAAGTTGAATGCAGAAAACCTCATGTTCTGCGAAGACGCCGCGCGCCGCATCCGCGCTGCGCTGGATGCCGACCGACGCATCGCCGGTTACCGCATCCGCGCCGCGCACCACGAGAGCCTGCATCCGCATGACGCGGTCGCCGAGGCCAGCAGGAATTTTCCGGGTTGACTTTCCGGCCGCGGTTCATCGATCGAACTGCAGCCGCATCCCCGGCGAGGTATCGAGCACTTCGCCGTCACGCACGACAAGATTGCCGTTGACGAACGTCGCAGCGATGCTGGCGCGGAAGGTGTCGCCTTCGAATGGCGACCAGCCGCATTTCGACAATACCTGTTCCGCGCGCACGGCTTGTGGCTTGTTCGGATCGACCAGCGTCAGGTCGGCGAAATAACCTTCGCGCAGATAGCCGCGGCCTTCGATCGCGAACAGCGTCGCCGGCGCGTGGGCGTAGGCTTCGACCAGTCGTTCCAGCGTGAAGTCGCCGCGGAACACGCATTCCAGCGCCGACTGCAGCGCGAACTGGATCAACGGAATGCCGGACGGGCACTGGGTGTACGGGTTGGCCTTTTCCGAGGCCAGGTGCGGCGCGTGATCGGTGGCGAGGATATCGATGCGGGTATCGGCCAGCCCGCGCGTCAATGCCGTGCGATCCGACGCCGCCTTGATCGCGGGATTGCATTTGATCCTGCCTCCCAAAGTCGCGTAATCGGCGTCGCTGTAGCGCAGGAAGTGCACGCAGGTTTCCGCAGTGATGCGCTTGTCCGCGATCGGGCCGTGTTCGAACAACGCCAGTTCGTCGGCGGTGGAAACGTGCAGCACGTGCAAGCGCGTGCCGTGGCGGCGCGCGGTTTCCACCGCCCACTTGGTCGACTCGAAACAGGCTTCACGCGAACGGATTTCCGGATGCAGGCTCATCGGAATGTCATCGCCGTACTCGGCTTTCGCGAGGTCGAGGTTGGCGTGGATGATGTGGCTGTCCTCGCAGTGCACGACGACGGTCACCGGCGAGTCGCGGAATACGCCTTCCAGCGCTGCGGGGTCGCTGACGCACAGGTTGCCGGTGGATTCGCACAGGAACACCTTCACGCCGGGAACCTTGCGCGGATCGAGCGCGCGGATCCCGTCGAGATTGCCGTTGCTGGCGCCGAAGTAGAACGCGTAGTTGGCGAGCGATGTGCGCGACGCGCTCGCGTACTTGTCTTCCAGCAGTTCATGGGTCAGGGTTGCCGGCTTCGTATTCGGCATGTCGATGAAGCTGGTGACGCCGCCCGCGACCGCCGCGCGTGATTCCGAGGCGATGTCGGCCTTCGCGGTGTAACCCGGTTCGCGGAAGTGCACGTGGTCGTCGATCATGCCGGGCAGCAGCCACAGGCCGGTTGCGTCGAAGACCTGCTCACCCGCGTGCGCGGTCAGGTCGGCGCCGATTTCCGCAATGCGCTGGCCGCGGATGCGCAGGTCGGCATGGAAGCGCCGTCCCTCGTTGGCGAGTTCGGCGCTCTTGATCAGCCAATCGGCCATTTTTTCTCCTTTCGCGACGGCAGTTGCGATTGTGTAACGGTGAAGCGAGATCAGCCCCCTTGAGTCAAGGGGGCTGTCGATCCGTCGCACTGCGACGGATCGACAGGTATTGTGGAAGCAAGAACTTGGAGGTCACTGTCACAAGAGTTCCCCATCATTTCGAGGCTTCCTCGTGACCTTTGCAGCGGCGCAGCGTGAAGTGGTCCGGCACCGGGTCCGGACCGCCTTCGCACAGCGGCTGGCAGCGCAGGATACGCCATGCCGCAAGGATGCTGCCGCGCCAGGGTCCGAACCGGGCGATGGCGATGCGCGCATACGTCGAGCAGCTGGGATAGAAACGGCAGCGCGCGCCGAGCAGGGGGCTCAACAGGCGCCTGTAGGCCGCTATCATAAACAGCAGGAGGCGAGTCACGTGTGGGTGCGGTCGTGGGCGGAAGGGTCGGCGGGGCCGGTTCATGAAACCGGTTGCCGGGCCGGATTGACTACGCTATAACACGCGGTCGCATCTCCACAATATCGAGTGCAGGGAACATGGCAAAACCGAAGCAGCGCGCTGCCAAGCGCAGTCCGAAGGCAGCCAAGTCCGCGGTCAAGACGGCCAAGAAGGCCAAGCCCGTGAAGAAGCCCGTCGCCAAGGCGGCGCGCAAGGCTCCGGCCAAGGCCGCGCGCAAGGTCGCGAAAGCCGCCCCGAAAAAGGCCAAGCCGGTCAAGCCGGCACGGCCCGCCAAGCCCGCGGCCAGGAAGGTCGTAAAGAAGATTCACGTGGGCAAGGCCGTCAAGCCGGCTGTTGCCAAGAAGGCCGCTCATGCCCATGAACATGCCGGCAAGCACGAGACCCGAACCCATTCGGCACCGGCCCAGCACGCGAACCATGCGCCGGCGCACGCGCCCGTGCGCAAGCCTGTGCATGTCAAACCGGTCGGCGGCGTGGCAGCGCGATTGAAGGTTGCCGGTGGCGCGGACGAGCAGACCATCACCCGCGAAGATGGCCGTTACGCGTTGCCGTCCACGGTCAACATCGACCTTCCCAAGGGCTATCACCCGAACGGGAAAGAGGAATACATGAGTCCGCGGCAACTGGCGTACTTCCGTCAGAAGCTGAAGGACTGGCGCGACCAGTTGGTC
>DATFGL010000089.1:0-5324 GCA_035249465.1 Rhodanobacteraceae bacterium
CCTGAAACTGACTTGCGACTGAACTTGGCGGGCGATCGAGCGCGTCCGAACGCGCGCTTTCGCCCCAAGCGGCCCAATTGCTGTCGAACGAAATCTTTTGTATTCAATAACCTTGCAAACACACCTAACAGAACGCCTGAAATTCGGTCAGAAATTCGCCTTTCCCTTTGATCTAAAAGCGAAATTTTGTTGACAGTCTCACCTCCTGCGACTAAGGTGGGCACCTGTGTGTTTTTGTGGGAAAACGTGGGAAATCCAGTCGCATGTTCCAAGGCGAAACCGCTATCAGCGTTGACGACAAGGGCCGGTTGGCGATTCCCACCGCCTACCGCGAGCCGATCGCGCGCGTGTGCAATGGCCGGTTGGTCATCACCTACAACCCGTTCGAGCAGGGCTGCCTGTGGGTATTCCCGCAGCCCGATTGGGAGCGGGTGCGCGACCAGGTGAATGCGTTGCCGAACGTCAAGCGCGTGCATCGCGACCTGCAACTGAAACTGGTCGGCGCGGCCACGCTGGTGGAACTGGACGGCGCGGCACGCGTGCTGCTGCCGGCCAGCCAGCGCGCCGCTTCCGGCATCGAGAAAAAAGCGGTGCTGCTGGGCATGGGCAACAAATTCGAGTTGTGGAGTGAGCAGGCTCACCTCGCGAAGATCCATCAGACGATCGGCGAGGAGGAAGTCAGCGAGGAAATGGCGGGACTGAGGTTGTGACAGGCGCATTCGGCGAACGGCGATCGTCGCCGGGCCGGATGCTGCGGATGGGAAGCGGGCGGCGCGCGCGGCGCCGTGTTCACGGTTACAGGTCGATGGACGGGACGCGGGCGATGACGGACAGCCACGGGCTGGAGCATATCCCGGTGATGCGGGACGCCGTGCTGGCGGGGCTCGCGCCGCAACCGGCCGGCCGCTACCTCGACGGTACTTTCGGCCGCGGCGGCCACGCGCGCGCGGTTCTCGATCGTCTCGGGCCCCGCGGCTGCCTGCTGGTGATGGACCGCGACCCCGAAGCCATCGCGCATGCACGGCGCGAGTTCGGCAGCGATCCGCGCGTCGCGATCCGCCACGCGAATTTTTCCGGGATGGGTGAATGGGATCGGGCGCTTGCGGGACTGGATGGTGTACTGCTGGATCTCGGGGTGTCATCGCCTCAGCTCGATGATGCCGCGCGCGGGTTTTCGTTCCAGTCGGACGCGCCGCTGGACATGCGCATGGACCCGGCCACGGGTGAGAGCGCCGCGGATTTCCTTGCGCGTGCGGACGAACGCGAGATCGCGGATGTCCTGTTTCGTTACGGCGAAGAGCGCATGAGCCGCCGCATCGCCCGCGCGATCGTCGTGCGCCGCGCGGAAGCGCCGCTCCACACCACACGCGGACTGGCCGAGCTGGTCGAACGCACGCTCGGCCGGCGCGAGCGCAACAAGCATCCCGCCACGCGCACCTTCCAGGCCTTGCGGTTGCGGGTGAACGACGAGTTGGGTTCGTTGGAACGCGCGCTGCCGGCTGCCGTCGAAGTGCTGAAGCCGGGCGGCCGACTGGCCGTGATCAGCTTCCATTCGCTGGAAGACCGTATCGTCAAGCAATTCATCCGTGGTCCGCAGCCGGCGCCCGCCCGCCGTGGCTTGCCACAACCGGAGAAGACACCGGCGCCGCTGCACGCCATCGGCCGGGCGCAGAAGGCGGATGCCGGCGAAGTTGCGCGCAACCCGCGTGCGCGTTCGGCGGTGCTGCGGATCGCCGAGAAAGTTGCACCGGGAGGCGCGCCATGAAAGTGATCGGCGTGCTCGCGGTGGGCGTGTTGTTGCTGGCGGTGATCGCCAGTGGCATCGCCGTGGTGTGGGCACGCCACCAGGACCGCGTCGCGTTCGTCGACCTGTCGAAACTGCAGAATCAGCGCGACGCACTGAACGTCGAGTTCGGCCGCCTGGAACTCGAGCAGGCGACCTGGGCCAGCCCGTCGCGCATCGAATCGATCGCGCGCGGGCAACTCGGAATGATCAGTCCGCCCGCGTCCAGTGTGGAGATGATCCACGAATGAAACTGCACCGGCCGCCCGAACATTTTTCCCGCCCGCCACGCAGGCAGCGCCCGGACGCGCGCAAGCGTCTGGTTCTGGTGGTCGGCGTGCTGTCGGTGGCTGCGCTGGGCCTGGTTGCGCGCGCGGTCGACCTGCAGGTGGTGCACCAGGCGTTTCTGCAGAAGCAGGGCGATGCGCGCTTCCTGCGCGATGTTCCGATTCCCGTTTCGCGCGGCACGATCTATGACCGCAATGGCGTGTCGCTGGCGGTGTCCACGCCGATGCTTTCCTTGTGGGCGAATCCGGACGAGCTGTTGCAACACGCCGACCGGATCCCCGAGTTGGCCAGGGCGCTGGCTGTCAACGCGGTCGATCTTTCGCGCAAGCTGGAGACGCGCAACGGCCGCGAGTTCGTTTACCTGCGCCGGTTGATGCCACCGGAAGCCGCAAAGGCGATTCTTGCGCTCGACATTCCGGGCGTGAACGCGCAGCGCGAGTACAAGCGCTATTACCCCGAAGGCGCCGCAATGGCGCACGTGCTCGGCTTCACCAACATCGACGATCACGGGCAGGAAGGGCTGGAGCTGGCTTACGACGGCTGGCTGGCCGGCAAGCCCGGCGAGAAGCGCGTGATCCGCGACCGCCTCGGCCACGTGGTCGAAAACGTCGAGCAGATCAAGGCGCCGGTGCCGGGCCACGATCTCACGCTCAGCATCGACAGCCGCATCCAGTACCTCGCCTACCAGGCACTCACCGATGCGGTGGTGAAGCGCCATGCCGCGTCCGGTTCGATGGTGATCCTCGATCCGCGCAACGGCGAAATCCTGGCGATGGTCAACGTGCCGTCGTACAACCCCAACGACCTCGACAACAGCAACCCTGCGCAGCGCCGCAACCGCGCGGTCACCGACGTGACCGAACCCGGTTCGACCATGAAGCCGTTCACGATCACCACCGCACTGGAATCCGGCAAGTGGACACCGACCACGCCCGTCAATACCAACCCCGGCACGTTCACGATCGACGGCCATCTGATCCGTGACGACAGCAACAACGGCCTGATCGACGTCGGCCGCGTGATCACGGTTTCCAGCAACGTCGGCGCGTCCAAGATTTCGCTGACGCTTACGCCTCAGCAGATGGCAGGCGTGCTGCACCAGTTCGGCTTTGGCGCCAGCACCGGCAGCGGCTTCCCCGGCGAGGTGGGTGGCTACATCCCGCCGCCGCGCACCTGGGGCGATTTCGTCAAGGCGACGATTTCGTTCGGCTACGGGCTCAACGTCACCGCGCTGCAACTGGCGCAGGCTTACGCCGCCATCGCGGACGGCGGCGTCAAGCACACACCCACGTTCGTCAAGGGCGATGAAAACCCGGGCGTGCGCGTCGAGCCGCAGAAGATTTCCGCCGAAGTCATGGCGATGCTGCGCACCGTCGTGGGCGCGCCTCCAGCCACCGCGCCGCAGGCGGCGATTCCCGACTACACCGTGGCGGGCAAGACAGGCACCGCGCATCTTGCAATCGCCGGCGGTTATTCGCGCAACCGCTATGCCGCGCTGTTCTGCGGCATCGTACCGGCCAGCGATCCGCGCCTGGTCGGCGTCGTGATCGTGCGCGACGCGGGCGGCCACGGCGGCGAATATTTCGGCGGCCTGGTGTCCGCGCCGGTATTCCGCGAAGTCATGACGGGCGCGCTGCGCCTGCTGGATATTCCTCCGGACAACGTGCAGCAGTGGTACGCGGGCGGCCCGGTGACGCCGGCGCCCGTGCCCCCGCCCGCGCAACCCGCGGGTGCGGTTGCCGCCGCACGCCCCGTGCAAGGGGGCACGCCATGAGCGCGATGCGGCTCGACGATCTGCTGCGCGGTATCGCGACACCCGCGCACGGGGACATCATGGTGTCGGGCCTGACCCAGGATTCACATGCCGTGCGCCCGGGGGACGCGTTCGTTGCATTGGCGGGAGCAAAGCATCACGGGATCGAGTTTGCGCCGCAGGCTATCGAGCACGGCGCCTCCGCGGTCATCGCGGAAACGCGCGCCGCCGATCTGAACGCGGCATTGAACGGCGCGCCCGTGTTATGGATCGATGGCTTGCGCCTGCGGCTTGGCGAAATCGCCGCACGTTTCTTCGGCGACCCGTCGGCCGCGATGACGGTGGTCGGTGTCACCGGTACCAGCGGCAAGACGTCCACCGTGCAACTGCTGGCACAGGCGTTCACCCAGCTCGGCAAGCGTGCCGCGACCATCGGCACGCTGGGTGCCGGCCTGCACGGTGAACTCCATGCAGGTGAACGCACCACGCCGGACGTGATCCGCGTGCACGGGCTGATGGCCGAATTCCGCGAGGCCGGCGCCACCGACGTGGCGATGGAAGTGTCTTCGCATGCGCTGCACCAGCATCGCGTGGACGGCATCCATTTCGATGTCGCGGTGTTCACCAATCTCACGCGCGATCACCTCGATTACCACGGCACGATGGAAGCCTACGGCGCCGCCAAGGCCGAGCTGTTCGCGTGGCCGAACCTGCGTGCGGCGGTCATCAATGTCGATGATGCATTCGGTCGCGAACTCGCGGCACGGATGCCTGGTGGCGTGCGGACCCTGCGCTGCGGCATCGACACCGCGGGTGCCGATATTCGCGCGGGCGACGTGCGCACCCATTCGGACGGTATCGATTTCCACCTCGTGACGCCGTGGGGCGAAGCGCCGGTGCACAGTGTGTTGCTGGGCCGCTTCAACGTCGCCAACCTGCTGGCGGTAGCGGGCGTGCTGGGTGCACTGGATGTGCCGTTCGCGCGAATCCGTGCCGCGTTGGAGGCGTTGCAACCGATCGATGGGCGCATGAATCGGCTCGGTGGCGGTGCCGCGCCGCTGGTGGTGGTCGATTATTCGCACAAGCCCGACGCGCTGGAACAGGTGCTGGCCGCGCTGCGCGCGCATTGCGACGGCAAGTTGATCTGCGTATTTGGCTGCGGCGGCGAACGCGACGCGGGCAAGCGCCCCATCATGGGTGCGATCGCCGAGCGGATGGCGGATGTCGTCATCGTTACCGACGACAACCCGCGCGGCGAGGACGGTGATGCGATCGTCGCACAGGTCGTCGCGGGCATGCGTGCGCCGGAGCGCGCGACGGTCGAACGCGATCGCGCACGCGCGATCGGCATCGCGATCGCGCAGTCGCACGCGGGCGACGTGGTGCTGATCGCGGGCAAGGGCCACGAGACGTATCAGGAAGTTGGCGGAGCCAAGCATCCGTTCGATGATCTGCAGGTGGCGCGCGCCACCCTGGAGGCGCGCCCGTGCTGAGCTTGCG
>DATFGL010000090.1:0-35064 GCA_035249465.1 Rhodanobacteraceae bacterium
CAACACCGATTTGCTGGAAATCGCGGGCAAGCGCGCATCGCTGGGTGACCTGACGCACAAGTTGCTGGGGGTGCCGGGCGTGCGCGATGGCGTGGTATTCCAGATGGACGAGACCGACGCGATGGGCGTGAGCCGCATCGCTGCGCTCGTAGTCGCGCCGGGTCTGGATGCCGGCACCATCCTCGATGCCTTGCGGCGCGAGATCGACCCGGTGTTCCTGCCACGGCCATTGAAGCTCGTCGATGCGCTGCCACGTAGCGAAACCGGCAAGTTGCCGCGCGCGGCCTTGCTTGCGACGCTGGCCGGTTAAAATGCGCGGCTCATTCGCTGCGTGATTGCGTCCATGAAGATCCTCGTCATCGGCTCCGGTGGTCGCGAACACGCGCTGGCCTGGAAACTCGCGCAATCGCCGCGCGTCGACGAAATCATCGTCGCGCCCGGCAATGCCGGCACCGCGCGCGAACCGCGCATGCGGAACGCGGATGTTTCCGCCACCGATCTGGATGGATTGCTGAAACTTGCGCAGGACGAGCACGTTGATTTTACCGTGGTCGGCCCGGAAGCGCCGCTGGTCGCGGGCGTGGTGGACAAGTTCCGTGCTGCGGACCTTCGTGTCTTCGGGCCGACCGCCGCGGCGGCGCGGCTTGAAGGTTCCAAATCCTTCACCAAGGATTTCCTCGCGCGCCACCACGTTCCGACGGCGCATTACGCGGTGTTCGCCGCATTGCAACCCGCGCTCGAATACGTGCGCAAGCATGGCGCGCCGATCGTCATCAAGGCCGACGGCCTCGCCGCCGGCAAGGGCGTGGTGGTCGCGATGACGCTGGCCGACGCCGAACATGCACTCACCGACATGCTCGGGGCGCACGCATTCGGCGATGCCTCGGCGCGCGTGGTGATCGAGGAATTCCTCGAAGGCGAGGAAGCCAGCTACATCGTGATGGCCGACGGCGTGCACTACCTGCCGATGGCGTCCAGCCAGGACCACAAGCGTGTCGGTGACGGCGACACGGGTCCCAACACGGGCGGCATGGGCGCGTATTCGCCCGCGCCCGTGGTGACACCGGAAGTCGAGCGACGCATCCGTGCGGAAGTCATCGAGCCGACCCTGCGCGGCATGGCGGCCGAAGGCGCCGCGTTCACGGGGTTCCTCTACGCCGGGTTGATGATCGACAAGACCGGCGCGCCGAGGGTCATCGAGTTCAACGTGCGCTTCGGCGATCCCGAGACGCAACCGATCATGCAGCGCCTGCAATCGGATTTCGTGGCGTTGATGGAAGCCGCGCTGGGTGGCCAACTCGACCGCGTCGAAGCCAAGTGGGACTCGCGTCCGTCACTGGGCGTGGTGGTCGCGGCGCAGGGTTATCCCGGCAAGCCGAAAAGCGGCGACGTGATTTCAGGGCTGGACTCCGATTTCGATGTCGATGTGAAAGTCTTCCACGCCGGCACGAAACTCGACCACGACGGCAACGTAATTACAGCCGGCGGCCGCGTGTTGTGTGTCTGTGCGCTGGGCGACGACTTGTCGCAGGCACGCCAGCGCGCCTACGCCGCGGTCGAACGCATTCATTTCGATGGCGCGTTCTATCGCAACGACATCGGGCATCGCGCGCTGACACGCCGCTGAGCCGCACCTGTTTCGTTGCTCATGCAGGTTGGGCTGAGCAACGCGAACCTCAACGATGTGATCCAGGCCCGCGTAGGGCTTTCACCGGATGAGGCTTGGTGTCGGCCAAACCTGCGATGCACCAATCGCGGGCACAATAACCCGGTCCTGGCCGGGACGACGGGGGTCGCATGAACCAATTCCGCCTGCTGGGCAAGCGTCGCTTCGCACCGTTCTTCGCGGTACAGGCGCTGGCAGCGTTCAACGACAACGCGTTCCGCAACGCGACGGTGGTGCTGGTCGGATTCCAGTTGGGGTTGTCCACCAGCCAGATCGGGTTCTATTCGAACCTCGCGCCGGCGTTGTTCATCCTGCCGTTCTTCCTGTTCTCGGCAAGCGCGGGACAACTTGCGGAAAAATACGAGAAGCACACGCTGATCCGCTGGGTGAAGGTGTTCGAAATCGCGGCGATGTGCACCGCCGCGTGGGGTTTTTACGCCAGAAGCCCGCTGCTGCTGTTCGTGGTGCTGTTCCTGATGGGCCTGCATTCGACGGTGTTCGGGCCGATCAAGTACGCGATCCTGCCGCAGGTACTCGAACGCAGCGAACTGGTAGGCGGCAACGCGCTGGTCGAAACCGGCACCTCGATCGCGATCCTCATCGGCATGATCGCGGGCGGCGCGGCGATCGCCTCGCACTTCGGCTGGACGGCCGCCGCGGCATTGGTAATCGGCATCGCCGTACTGGGGCTCGTGGCCAGCCTTGCGATTCCGCGCGTGCCGGCCGCAGCGCCGAACCTGAAATTCAACTGGAACTTCATCGTCGAAAGCGGGCGCGTGCTGAAACTCGCCGCCAGGCAGCGCGCCGTGTTCAATGCAATCCTCGGCATCTCGTGGTTCTGGTTCTTCGGCGGCGTAGTGACCGCGCAACTGCCGAACTACACCCGCCTTTATCTCGGCGGCGGTGCCAGCGTGGAAATCCTGGTGCTGGCGCTGTTCTCGATCGGGGTCGGCATCGGCTCGCTGTTGTGCGAGCGGCTGTCCGGCCACAAGGTCGAAATCGGACTGGTGCCACTGGGCGCATTCGGGATGACGTTGTTCGGCATCCTGCTGTACTTCGCGCGGCATGCCGCGCCGGCCTACACCGGTCTCGACTGGCTGGCTTTCCTGCACGCACCGGGGAACGGGTGGATCGCGCTGGACATGACGTTGCTTGGCCTGTTCGCCGGCTTTTTCATCGTGCCGCTGTTCGCGCTGGTGCAAAGCCGCACGCCGCAGGGCGAGCTGTCACGCGTGATCGCCGGCAACAACATCATCAACGCCGTATTCCTGGTGGCGGCCGCGGTGTTCGCTTTCGGCATGCTGGCGGCGGGCCTGACGATTCCGCAGTTGTTCCTCGTCACGGCGCTCCTGAATGCCGCTGTGACGCTGTGGATTTTCCTGCTGGTGCCCGAGTTCCTGATGCGCTTCGTGGACTGGCTGCTGATCAGCGTGCTGTACCGCGTGCGGGCGAATGGCCTGGAACGCATTCCAGACGAGGGACCGGCGCTGCTGGTTTGCAACCACGTCAGCTTCATGGACGCGCTGATCATCATGGGCAGCGTGCGGCGGCCGGTGCGCTTCGTGATGTACTACAAGATCTTCAAGGTGCCCGTGCTCGGTTTCGTGTTCCGTGCCGCCAAGGCCATCCCCATCGCGGGCGGCAAGGAACATCCCAAGCTCATGGCGCGCGCGTTCGACGCCGTCGATGCCGCGCTGGCCGAAGGCGAACTGGTGTGCATCTTCCCCGAAGGCGGCCTGACGCTCGACGGCGAGATCGCGCCGTTCCGGCCGGGCGCCGAAAAGATCCTCGCGCGGCGGCCGGTGCCGGTGATACCGATGGCGTTGCGCGGCCTGTGGCGCAGCATGTGGAGCCGGCGCGACTCGAAACTGGGACGCGCCCGCCTGCCACGGCGGTTTCGCGCGCACGTAGAGTTGTCGGTGGGCACGCCGATGGAGGGAACATCGAGCAGCGCGGGGGCAATGGAAACGGCCGTACGGGAATTGCGCGGCAGCGAGGCCTGACGAAACAGGCTGCGGCAAATGCCGCAGCCTGTTTCATGCATCGCCGAAACGTTTACCGGCGGCTGATGGTGAACGCGCCGACATCGATGCCCAGGTCGATGCCTTCGCCGTGCCCTGCGAGCGCCAGTGACACGTTGCCCTTGGTCAGCACCTGTGCTTCGGCGGACTTGACCATGCCCGCATGCGCGCCGCCTTGGGCGTAGTGGCCCAATACATCGCGGATGGTGTGCACGTCGGTGAACTTGCCCTTGCCGTTGTCGACGTGCCATTTGCCGGCGGTCAGGCCGCCGCCCTTGATGCTGATTTTCACGGGCATCGACTGGCCGTTCTCGCAGGTCACGCGGCCCACGCCGTCGGCATGCTTGTAGATCAGCGACCAACCGGTCATCGAAAAGGTCAGCTTGCAATCGAGGTCGGGCGCGCCGCGTTCGGCCACGCTCGATTGGCCGCCGGTCGGTGCGGGAGTGAACGCGTAACCAGCCATGGCGGTGGCGGCAAGCAGGATCGCGGTAACCAGTGGAAGCTTCTTGGTGTTCATGTCGGTCTCCTTGTGCTCGGAAAACGCGTTCAGTCTTTCGGGGAGAAACTGAACGCGTGCGAACAGGACGTCGGCACCGTTCAGCAACCTGAGCCGCGGCCCAACGCGCTGCCTTGGATGTCCCGGCTGGCCTCCATGGCGTCGTGCGCCGGATCACGGCCCAAACGTCAGAGCGCGGGGACGGCATGCGACGAACGATGCGATACTGGGAAGTCGAATTTCCGCACTTTCCCGCCCCATGTCTGCTTCCGCATTGCGCATTGCCACCCGCAAAAGTCCTTTGGCCCTGTGGCAGGCCGGGCACGTCGCGCAACGCCTGCGCGACGCGCATCCGGGCTTGACGGTCGAGTTGCTGCCGCTGTCGACGCGCGGCGACGAAGTGCTGGATCGATCGTTGGCCGCGATCGGCGGCAAGGGCCTGTTCCTCAAGGAACTCGAAATCGCGCTGGCCGAAAGCCACGCCGACCTTGCCGTGCATTCGCTGAAGGACGTGCCCGCGCAACTCGATGCGCAATTCGAATTGGCCGCCATCCTGCAGCGCGCGGACGGCGCGGATGCGTTCGTCAGCAATGATTACGCTTCACTCGATGCCTTGCCGGAAGGTGCGCGCGTCGGCACGTCTTCGCTGCGCCGCACGGCGCAATTGCGCGCGCGCCGTCCCGATCTCGACATCGCCGACCTGCGCGGCAACGTCGGCACCCGCCTCGCCAAGCTCGACCGTAGCGACTACGCGGCGATCATTCTTGCGGTTGCGGGGCTCGAGCGCATGGGACTTGGTTCGCGCATCCGCTCGCGCCTTGCGCCACCCGATTGGCTGCCGGCACCGGGGCAGGCCGCGATCGCGGTGGAAACCCGCGCGGGCGACGCGCGCGTGATCGAACGCGTGAGAGTCCTGGATGATGCACTTACCCGCCGCAGCGTGGACGCCGAGCGAGCGCTCAACGCCGCGATGGGCGGCGACTGCACCATGCCTCTTGGCGCATGGTGCGAGATTGCAGCCGACGGCACGTTGCATCTGCGCGGATTGCTGGGCGACGCGCGCGACGGGCGCCTGCTGCGCGCCGACGCACGTGGCGATGATCCTGTCACGCTGGGCCACGAAGTCGCGTGCCTGTTGAACGCACAAGGTGCAGACGCGTTGGTGCGCCCGAGGGCGTGATGTCTGGAAATAGCCAAGGCGAGACATCCATGCTTTTTCATCGCCGGATGGCGAACGCTGGAGGCCCGCCAATCGCAGGTCACACGCTTCTCGTTGCCACGATTGGCGATACCGCCGCGGCGCGCATGGCAGGCACCAGTACGGCCAGTTGTCCGATCAGCCACAGCGCGAGAGCACCTGCTGGGAGATAAGTCCAAGGCAGACGCGGCAACTCGTAGCGCTGCATCAGCAGCAGGGAAAGCCCGTAGGCGAGTACCAAGCCGAGCGCAATGCCGCAGGTGACGATGAGAAAGTTTTCCGTCTGGAAGTAACGCAGGATATCGACGCGCCTGGCGCCCAACGCTCGGCGAATGCCTATCTGTTTGCGGCGCTGGCCGACCCAGAAACTGGTCTGGCCGACGATGCCGGCGGTGGTGACCAACAACAGGATCGCGCAGACCATCCCCAGCACGAGCGCCATGCCGCGGTCGGCACGATAGATCTTGCCGCGTATCTCGGACATCGACTGGATACCCCAAGTGTCCGGCATCACGCGCATCGGATCGACCTCCAGCAACGCCTTGCGCGCCTCGCGCATCGCAGCACGCGTACGTCCGGGTCGCGCGCGTACCGCGTAGCTTGCGGAGGCGCCGTCCAGGCGTACCGGCTCGAGCACCGAGTTGTAATCCCAGGCGCTCCCCCACTTCGACGTCGTAGGCGTCTGCAGGCGTTCGATGATACCAATGATGCGTGCAGGCTTGCCGTCCTGATAGATGGTCTTGCCCAGCGCATCGCCATGCGGAAACAACTTGTCGGCAACGGGCCTGCTTACGATGGCAACCGGTGATGCCGCGCTGCCGTGGATGGTGTGGTGCAGGATTTCGTCGGCATTGAAGTCGCGACCGGCAATCAGCTTCACGCCCAGCACGGAACGCAGATGCTCGTCGCCGTAATAGTAGGCGGCGGTGACCACCAAGCCTTTCTGTTCTGGATTCAAGGTGAGGGTGCCGCTGTAGATTTCGCCCTGCAGCGGCATGCTGAAAGAGGCAGCCACTCCTTCCACGTCGGGCAGTGTGCGAAGCGTGGCCAAGTCGGTGAGTTGCAGGGCATCCAGCTTTTCCACCGATGCGGGATCGTCGCCCGTCGGTGCGCCATACCAGCTTTGCGAGATGCGAATCAATCCGTCCTCGACAGTGCCGGTGGGCCGGTTTGCACGCTCGATACGCTGGCCAATCAGGAAGATGGCGTTGCACACGATCGCCATGGTCAAAGCAATCTGCAACACGATGAGAGTCACGCCAGCCTTGTGCCGGCGCAGCGCGGAAATGATGGGGTGCAGTCTCATCGACATTTCCTCAATTGCTCTTCAACTGCCAGGCGGGCTGCACGCGCGCGGCACGAAACGTGGGATACAGACCCGCGAGCACGCTTGCCACGATGGCCACCACTACTGTCAGCGACAGCAATGCCGGATCGATATGCGCCAGGTGAGCCAGTCGCGGCGGCAACACGAAGTTGACGCCGAGTATGCCGATACCGGTCAGCAACAACCCGAGCACGCCGCCCCCGACGCCAACCATTGCTGCCTCGGTGAGGAACTGCACGTAGATCTCACGTCGCGATGCGCCCAGCGCACGCCGCACGCCGATCTCGTCGCTGCGGCGCAGAAACTTGGCCAGCAGCAGGCTCACGGTATTGATCAGGCACACCAGCAACAGGCCCAACGCCACCCACAACGACTGTTGGGTGTCGTCAGGCACCACGTGCTCGTAATCGAGGAAGGCGGGCACGTCGCGCAGGCGGGTGTTGGGTGGCCACGCAAAACGACCGATTTGCTGCTGCTCACGTGCATAGTTGTCAAGGTACCGTCGATAGCGTTCCACGGCCGCCGCGTCATCCAGCTCGGCCATGTACGCCAACCACGCGCAATTGGATTTCTCCAGACCATCGACGCCAGGAGGTGGCTGCACGCCTTTGGGACAATTGACCGCACCGGCGCCTTGCATGCCGCTGGCGATGGCGCTCTGCAGGGGTACGAACACCTCCGGGCCATCGCCGCCAAAGCCACCGGTGTCGACCACGTCGAAAAACATCGGCTGCGGATTCCAGGGCTTCATCACGCCGATCACACGATAGTCCTTGCCGTCCAGATCGATATTGTGGCCAACGCTGTTTTCGCCGCCGAACACACGCTGGTTGAGCGAGGCACTGATCACGATGGCCGGCGTGCCCTCCGCATCATCCGCGGCGCTCCAGCCATTGCCAAACTGAAAGGGGATATCCACCATCGAGAAAAATTCGTGGTCGACGCCGAAGCCAAACACCGGGATCGGGCTGCTGCCCGGCTTGGCAGGCAATACTGTTGGCGCGATCGCATAGATGGCCGACTGCCTGGTCGCGCGATGATCGTGCATCAGCGCCGTGGCATCAGCGTAGGTCAACGCGTCCGGCGGTTCGTGCATGCCCGCGTGCTCACCCGGGCCCGACGGCTGTTCCGGGCCCCACGCGTCAATCTGCGGCACGAACAATTGCGAGGATTTCCACGGAATCGGATCCCCGGACACGCCACGGAATACCGCGTACGTGGTCATCGACGCGGCCACACCGAAGCCGATCACCAGCATCATCAGTATCGTCATCCCGGGGCTGCGTCGCAGGCTGCGGAATGCCAGATAGAGGTAATAGCCGAGCATGTGACGCTCCCCCAGTTGGGCGAAGTGCTGAGTTCAGCGTATCGCTTGTTTACAGCAAGCAAATATTGAGCCAGTTGCTTGAATGCTGTAGATCAAGCATCAGGACTGGTGCAAAGTGTCCGCGGACGGCAAAAGTGTGTTCGCGGACGGCACGCGGACACTCCGGTTGCCATTACGGATGTGTTTTTCCTCGTGCGGCATCGCCCTCCTTTCCTCAGGGTCACAGCTTCCGCATGTGTCGATGCCGCTATGGTTTCGGGAGTGTCGCGATCGCTGCAATGCGAGCCTTGCGCACAGCTTCGCCGATGGCGGGTCCGTGCAGGCCTTGTTCGATGAAGGGCTGCGCGGTAACGGCCGCGGCGGCGT
This sequence comes from Rhodanobacteraceae bacterium, assembly GCA_035249465.1. Taxonomy (GTDB): domain Bacteria; phylum Pseudomonadota; class Gammaproteobacteria; order Xanthomonadales; family Rhodanobacteraceae; genus 66-474. The sequence continues at coordinate 8,405 of DATFGL010000090.1, forward strand.
CGCGGGCGGCGCGTAGGAAATCGGCTTGCGGGTATGCGTCGTTTTCGTGGTGCAGGCGGCCGCGTTTGTCGGCCATGCACGCGACGAGGAAGGGTTCGATGCGTCGCGGGCGGCGGAAGGCGTCGAACGCTTCCAGCAGTGCAAGGACGGTGGCGGGTTTCAGTTCGAGCGCGCGGTGTGCATCGAGGTGGTGGCGGCAGGTCAGTGCGGCGAGTTGGGCGTGTTCGGCGGGCACCTTCAAGCGCTCGCACAATGCTGCAAGCGGCTTGAGGCCGCGGTGTTCGTGGGCGATGTGGCGTGGCAGTTCGTCTTGCGGTGTCAATGCCTTGCCGAGGTCATGGGTGAACGCGCAGAAGCCGGCCAGGTCATCGCCGGGCGCGAGTCGCGCCGCCTGATCCAGCACCAGTTCCAGGTGCCGGCCGCAATCAATCTCGGGATGGTGCTCGGGACTTTGCGGCACGCCGTACAGCGCATCGACCTCGGGAAACAACACGGCGAGCGCGCCGCATTCGCGCAAGGACCGCACGAAGGCCGAAGGCGCGGGTTCGGTCAGCGCCTTGCGCGTTTCCTGCCACACGCGTTCGGGCACGAGGTGCGCGGCTTCGCCGTTCTCGACCATCGCGCGCATCAATGCCATGGTTTCGCCGGCAATGCGAAAACCAAGCGGGGCGAAGCGCGCGAGGAAACGCGCGACGCGCAGGATGCGCACGGGGTCTTCGGCGAACGCGGGCGAAACGTGCCGCAACACGCGTTCGCGCAAATCCTTCGCGCCGCCATGCGGATCGACCAGCGCGCCCGACTCATCGCGCGCCATTGCGTTGATGGTGAGATCGCGGCGCGCGAGATCGTCGTCCAGCGTCACGTCGGGTGCGGCGTGGAAGCTGAAACCGTGATAGCCCGGCCCGGTCTTGCGCTCGGTGCGCGCGAGCGCGTATTCCTCACCGGTGTCCGGGTGCAGAAACACGGGGAAGTCCTTGCCGACGGGCTTGTAGCCCAGTGCCAGCATGTCTTGCGCCGCCGCACCGACCACCACGTAATCACGATCGAAATGCGCACGGCCCAGCAACTCGTCGCGCACCGCACCGCCGACCAGGTACACGCGGTGCGCGGGCATGCTCACGCGTCCTGGGTGAGGCGCGCGATGTCGAGCCGATGCGCGCGTGCGTGGCTGCCGAGCACCACCGGCAACATCGCCGCGAAGCGCCGCGGGGTGATGCCGAGGTCGGCAAACCCATTGCGGCTGCCGACCGAATCGACACCGAGCGAATGGAAGTTGTCCCGCGAAAAGGGCTTTCCCGGAATCAGTTCGGCGGCGATCGCTTGCAAGCGTCCGAGCGCACCGGGCAGCGGCAACACGATGCGGCGCAGTCCCGCAGCGTCGCGGATCATCCGCACGATCGTGACCAGTTCCAGCGTGTCGGGGCCGTACAGTTCATGGATCTTGCCGATGCTCGCACGGTCGCCTAGGCAGCGCCGGATTGCGCCGGCCACATCGCCCACGTGCGCCGGCTGGAATTTCGCGTGTGGTTGCGCGAGTGGCAGCACGGGACCCATGCGCAGCAGTTTCAGGAACCGGAACACGAAGCTGTCGTCGTTGCCGTACACCACGCTGGGCCGGTAAATGGTCCAGTCCATGCCGGAATTGCGCACCTGCGCCTCGGCCTCGCCACGCGTCTTCAGGTATTTCGACGCGCGGTTGCCGGCATTCAGCGAACTCATCAGGTGGATGCGGCGCACGCCCGCTTGCCGGCACGCCGCGATCAATGTCGCGGTGAGGTTGACATGCGCGTGGGTGAAGGTGGCGCCGCCGGTCTCGTTGAGGATGCCGACCAGGTTGATGACGGCATCATGGCCGGCGATGTATTTTTCGAGTGACGCGCGGTCGTACACGTCGGTGCTGATGGTGCGCACGTTGGGCAGCACATTGATCGCGCGCCTCTGTTCACGGTTACGGCTGAGCACCGTGATGCGGTGGCCATCCCGGGCAAGCGCGGCCAGCAGGTGGCTGCCGATGAATCCGGTGCCGCCGAGTACGACGAAACGCTTGCGAGTCATGGCGAAGGTTTCCCGGTGGTGGCGGCAGGCGATACCGTTGCAGCGGGCGCGGGCGCCGGAGTGCGGCACACGACCTGCTTGCGCTTGGGATCGGCGCTCGGATCGTACGGCGTGCCGATCGCTGGCAGGCGCGAAGAGATCGGCAGCGGGTCGCCGTGCAGGCGCCAGCCATAGAGGGTTGCGAACGACATCACCCGCGTCACGTAGTCGCGGGTTTCGTTGAACGGAATCGTCAGGATGAAGGCTTCCGGATCGAGATTGCCACGCGCGTCCACCCAGCGTTGCGCGTTGCCCGGACCCGCGTTGTACGCGGCCGACGCCAGCCACGGGCTGCCGTCGAAGCGCACCGCGAGGTCGGCGAGGTATTGAGTGCCCAGCGGAATGTTGATCGCCGGGTCGTACAGGCTTGCACCGCCGTCGTAGGGCAGGCCGCTGCGACGCGCGACCAGTTCGGCCGTGCCCGGCAGCAACTGCATCAAGCCGCGCGCATCGGCGCCGGATTGCGCGTCGGTCTGCCACGCGGTTTCGGCGCGGATGATCGCGAATGCCCAGGCCGGATCGATGCCGGCATTGTGCGCCGAGGTGATCACGCGGTCCTTGTCCGCCAGCGGAAAGCGCAGCGCGTAATACTGCAGGTCGCCCGATTTGCCCAACGCGAAAACCGCACGGTCGACCCAGCCGCGGCGGGACGCCAGCGACACCACCTGCAGTTGCTGCGCAGGCGTGAGGTTGACGAAGGCGCGGTTCCATTCGCGGCGTGCATTCGGCAGCATGTCCAGCGCGAAGAATTCAAAGGCGCGCACGACGCCGGGGTCGGTTTCGGCCTGCTGCAGCGCAGCCGGATCGGCGGCCACGGTTTGCGGGCAGATGGAGTAGGGCAGGTTGGCTTGGTCGGCCGCGAGGAAACCATAGAACGTCGCCTGCTGCGCGAGCGACGTGTAGCCATCCAGCGCGACCGATGCTTGCCCGAGTTTCTGCGCGATGCGCGCCTGCCAGTAGCGCCATTCATCGCGCTGCTTGTTGTCCGGCGTCAGGACATTGATCGCGGCCTCCGCGGCCTTCCAATCGCCTTGCGCCACGGCCGCGCGCACCCGCCATTCGCGGGTCGCGTCGGTTTGCGCCTCGGAAGGCAACGCGGCAAGGCGCGTGATGGCGTCGGGTCCGAAGTCGACGGCGTTGTAAAGCGCGAGCGCGGCGAGTACGCGGTTGCGTTCGCCCTGGTCGAACTTGAATTGTTTCGACAATGTCTGCCAATACGTTTGCGCTTGCGCGCTGTCGCGTCGCGCCAGGCGCACCAGCGCGCGGCTGATGGCTTCGCGCGCGCGCGGTGTGTCGGTGAACGTAGCGGCTTTCTTCAACAGGGATGCGGGCGAGCGCAGGGCGTCCGCGATGCGCAGGGCTGCGGCGGCTTCCGCGCCGGGCAACCACTGCGCGGATTGTTCGATCGTCGAGACCTTGCCCGCGTCGGCAGCGCGTTCGATGCGATCCCATGCGCGTGCCGGCGTCAGCAATCCCTGCGCGGCAGCGGCAGCGAGTACCGGCGTGCACTCGGACGGCAGGCTGGTTTGCTTCCAAAGCGCCGCAAGGTCGCGATCGAAATCGAGCGGTTTGGCTTGCGCGAGATCGGCCTGCACCGCATCGCAGGTGAGCGCGTCGTCCAGGCCAGGCTGGTAGAAGTGCTGGAAATTCGCCCAGTCCTTCTGTTGCGCAAGCCAGCCCAGTTCGGCCTTGCGCAGGTCGTCGGCCGGGATCATGCCGGCGTAACGCTGCAGGTACGCGTCGATTTGCGCGGGGCTGGCGGTCTTGATGTCGCGCTGCAGCGCGGCCGCTTCGAGGTAGGGATACAGCGGATAGTCCTGAAGGCCCTGCGCCAGCGTGCGCCAGTCTTGTCCGTTTTGCGCAGCGGCGTAGGCCGCGCGGAACGCATCGCGCTGCTGTGCAAGGGTTGGCGCGGCGGGTTGGGCGAAAAGGGCAGGCGCTACGCCGAGCAGCGCGACGGCGGCGGCGAAGCGAAGGTGAAAGCGCAGTGCGGTGCGCAGCAGAAGCAATCCATTCATGCCGCCGATTCTAGACGAAGCGGCGAAACGGGGTTCTTGCGTTCGCTACAGGCTGTCGTGCGAAAGAAAGGCCGCTTGCGCGGCCTTTCGTGAAGGTTCCCGAAAAATTCGTGCCGCACGGGCGCAAGGAGGGTTGCCCGCCCGCCATGCATCGGAACGCGGTGCACACGCCGGTACGTGAGCACAACCCTTCGCATTCGCGGTTGGTCCCCGGATAAAGTCCGGGGCAGGCTCTGCGGGTCATTCGCGGGTGCAGCAGGTTGTTCAATGGCTTCTAGGCTGCGGCCTTCCACGCCGCCACCGGCACACGAATCTCGGCGGCGAGCGGCAAATGGTCGGAGAACGCCGCTGGCAATGTCCACATGCGTTCGACGGTGATTCCCGCAGTGACCAGGATATGGTCGATCGCGCGTTGCGGACGCCAGCTCGGGAATGTCGGCGCGGGATTCATGGGCGGCGCCAGGGCCGTGCGCGCGAACAGGTTGCGCAGCTCGGGACTGTCGGGCGGGCAATTGAAATCTCCCATCAGTACCACGTTGCTGTGCCCCTGCAGCAGTTCCGCCATGAAATCGATCTGGCGCGCGCGCGACTGGGTGCCCAGCGACAGGTGCGCGACCGCCACGGTCAGCGTGTCATGGCCTTCGCCGTAACGCGCCAGCAGCACGCCGCGGCCGCCCAGCCGTCCCGGCAGCGGATAGTCGAGCACTTCGCGCGGCGCGCTGCGGCTGATCAGGCCATTGGCGGTGTGCGAAACGTTCGAAAGCCGGCGATTGGGCTGGTGGCTCCAGTACGGCAGCCCCGAAGTTTCCGCGAGGTAGCGGGTCTGGTTGAGGAAACCCGAGCGGATGCTGCCGGCGTCGGCTTCCTGCAGACCGATGACGTCGAATTCCGCGATGGAGCGTGCCAGACTGTCGAGGTTGCCGAGTTTGTACTTGCCGGGAAGCACCGCGCCCCAACTGCGCGTGACGTATTCTCGATAACGCTTGACGCTCGCGCCGGCGAGGATATTGCAGCTCAGCACGCGCAGCATGCCGTTGCCGGGAGCCGTGGGGATATCGGCGCTCATCGGGTTGAGACTACCACTTCGCGGTGCGGACTTCCGTGTGCCGGAATGCACGAATGGTACGTGATCAGTGCTTCTCGACGTGCTGCGCCATCCACAGGCCCACTTGCTGCAATTGGGCATAACTGGTGATTTCCGCGCTGCGCATCAACGCGACGAACGGCGCGTCCTTGGCATCGCTGGCACGGCGGCCCACCACGAGGGTCGGCGTGGCGTCGATGCCCCAACCCATTTCGGTGTGCTGGTCATCCGTCATCTGTTTGGTGGTTTCCGCGCTGGTGGCTGCGGCCATGAACTTCTGCGGATCCACGCCCTGTCGGCCATACCACGCCGCCATGTCCTGCAACGAATTGAGCGGGTAGTGCTCCAGCATGGCCTTGAAGAACGCGTCATGGGTCTGTTTCAGCACGCCCAGCTCGCGTGCCGCATAGAACGCTTGCGCATAAGGCATCCATGACGCGTCGAACACGGCAGGCATGTAGCGAATCTGCACGCCGTTGGGCAGTTCGGCGTGCAACTTGTCCATGTACGGTGCGAACTCGGCACAGTGCGGACAGCCGTAGGAAAACACCTCGACCACTTCCACCGCACCGGTCGGAGCGGCCTGGCCTTTGGGCAGCGCCAGCCTGACGTATTCCTTGCCTTCGGTGAACGCGGTGGTGACGGCGGGTGCCGGTGTTGCCGCTGCGGAAGGTGCGGCCGCCGAGCTTGACGTGGTGCCGGCGTCGTTGTGCGCCGAGCACGCGGCCGTCAACACCAGGCCACAAACCAGCAAGGATGCACGGATCAGGCGCGATACGGTCATGTCATTTCGCCTTTTTTGAAGCGAGTTCCTTGTTGACCAGGAACAGCGTCAGGTCCACCGCTTGTTGTGCACTTTTGGTGGAAGCCGGCGTGAGCCGCCACTTGCCGTCGATGATGATGGTTGGCGTGCTGTCCACGCCCCATGCCATGATCTGCTGGTCGGCGCGTTTCATTTCCAGGTTCACGGAAAACGAATTGGCGGTCGCGACGAATTCGCCCGGCTTGGCGCCAAACTTGCCATAGAACTTCGCGACGTCCTCGATCTTGGGCAGGTTGGCTTCATCCTTGGGACGCTGGGTGGCCGGATCGTAGGTCGCGAGCGGGCCATTTGGACCCCAGATCGCCTTGAACACCGCGTCGTGCGATTCCTTGTTGTCCAGCCCCAGCGCCTTGGCGGTGAAGTAGGCGCGCTGGAATACGGGCCAGTCTTCGTTCGGATGCCAGCTCGCCGGCAGGAACTGCAGCACCGCGCCGCTGGGCAGTTCGGCGCGCAGCTTGTCGACGTAGGGTTCGAACTGGTTGCACGCCGGGCAGCCGAACGAGAACACTTCCGTCACCACCACCTTGTCGGGCTGGGCGGTGGGCTGCGGGTTCTGGATCGCGAAGTAATCCTTGCCTTCGGTCCATTGCTGCGGCGCCTGCGCGAACGCAAGTCCGGCCGTCGCGGCGAGCAGCAGGAACACTACGGTGCGTTTGATCATGATCGGGGGCCTGTCAAATCACGGATGATGGCCGGCAGTCTGCTGTGCTGGCCCTGAACCGACCGCGCGCGGCGCGGCGGGTTCAATCGATGGCGTCGGTCTTGGCGGCCGCCTTCGGTGCGGGCGCGGGATGCAGGCCTTCGACGTAGCTCGAAACCGCCGAGATGTCCTGCTCGGTCAGGTGCTGGGCGATGGCCGGCATGATCATGGCGTGCGTGTCGCTGCCCCAGGCGGCACCGTCGTGCCAGGCCTTGAGTTGCGCCTGCACGTAATCGGCGTGCTGACCACCGATGTTCGGTACGCGCCAGCCCGGATTGCCCGCACCATCCGGGCCGTGGCACGCCATGCACGCCGGGATGCCGCGGTTGGAATCGCCTTCGCGGTACAGCTTTTCGCCATCGCCGGCGAGCTTGGAGTCGGCTACGCCCGGCAGGCGCTTCTGCTGCGAGAAGTACGCCCCGATGTCGTGCATGTCCTGGGGTGCCAGCGTCGCGGCCATGCCCTGCATGATCGCGTTCTGCCGCGTGCCGCTTTTGAAGCGCATCAGCTGGGTGACGATGTACTGCTCGCTCTGGCCGGCGAGCTTGGGATATTGCGCATCGCTGGAGTTGCCGTCCATGCCGTGGCAGGCGCCGCAGGCGGCGGCCTTGGTCTGGCCGGCGGTGGCGTCACCCGGCTTGGTGGCGACGGCTTCGAGTTTCGTGAATTCGGCTTCCGCGGCCTTGGTGGCGTCGCCCGTACTCACGGCACTGGCCGGCGCGGCGGCACTGGAACTGCTGGCGGGCGCGCTCGCAGCGGAAACGGACGTTGCAGGTTTCGACTCGGCCGAGTGCCTGGCCGGCGGGGCCGACAGCGCCACCGCGATCGGCGCCGTGGCGGCGAGCATGACAAGGACAGCTGCTGAGCGCCGGAAACCCATAGAATCCTCTCTTTCCCGTAAGGCGTGAGCACCGGCGCACGAGCCGGCGCGAACCGCGGGATTATCGCCGCGGCGGGAAAGGTGCGTCAAACGCAGCATCTCATCCCGGATCGCGGACTCGCCGGAAACCAGACAAGACGACAGACATGAGTCCAACACGTCATCCCGGCCATGGAGTGGCCGGGAACCAGGCACAGGGACGCCAATCGACCCACAATCCATTGCGCGGTGCGGCCTTCATGCTGGCGGCGCATCGCGTCGACCAGCTGCCGCCGGATACCGGCGCCGAGGTGGCCTTCGCCGGGCGCTCCAACGCGGGCAAGTCCAGCGCGATCAATGCGCTCGCCGGCCAGAGTGCACTGGCGCGCACCAGCAAGACGCCGGGGCGCACCCAGCAATTGGTGGTGTTCGCGCTGCCCGGCGGACATCGGCTGGTGGACCTGCCCGGTTACGGTTATGCCAAGGTACCGCCGGCCCTGCGCCAGCACTGGAAGCAGGAAATCGACGCCTATCTGCGCAAGCGCCAGTCGCTGAGCGGGCTGGTACTGATCGCCGACATCCGTCACGCGCCGGCCGCGTTCGATCGCCAGATGCTGGCCTTCTGCGCCGCCATCGAACTGCCGTGCCTGGTGCTGCTCAGCAAGGCCGACAAGCTGTCGCGCGCACAGGTACGCACCCGCCAGCGCGAGGTCGAAGCTGAAATCGCGAAAGACGGCGCGCGCGCGCAGATGATTCCATTCTCGGCCACGGCCGGCACGGGTGTGGAAACCGCGCGCAAGGCGGTGGCGGCGTTGCTGGGTTGATCGCGCGAGCGTGGCATCCCCCGATGCACCTGCCCGGGCAGGCGCATCGACCCCCTTCGTTTCGAAGGGGGTGCCGCTTTTCCTCCCCCTTCCAAGGGAAGGCGGAGCGAAGCGAACGCGCGCGAAGCGCGACGAGGGGATGGCCGCAGGTCTTGCGGATTCCGAACTGCCACCCCATCTTTGCAACCTTGCCTCGATGAAGGTATGCGCATGTCCGGTCCCAGCCACGTTGCCGAACAACCGATCGAACGGCGCGCACAACTCGTCGAATACCTCGCCGCCGGCGGCCGGCCGGTGGCGGACTGGAAGATCGGCACCGAGCACGAGAAGTTCGTGTTCCGCACCGATGACCTGCGTCCGCCGCCGTACGAAGGCGAACGCGGCATCGGCGCGTTGCTGCACGGCGTTGCCGGATGCGGCTGGGAACCGGTGGAAGAGGATGGCAACATCATTGCATTGGCGCGCGGCAACGCCTCGGTAACCTTGGAACCCGCAGGTCAGCTTGAACTGTCGGGGGCGCCGCTTGAAACCATCCACCAGACCTGCTGCGAAGTGCAGGAACACCTGGAATGCGTGCGCCGCGCGGCCGAACCGCTGCATCTCGGCATCCTTGGCATGGGGTTCCAGCCGAAATGGAAGCGCGGCGAGATGCCGTGGATGCCCAAGGGCCGCTACGCGATCATGCGCCGCTACATGCCGAAGGTGGGTTCGCTCGGGCTCGACATGATGACCCGCACCTGCACCGTGCAGGTCAACCTCGATTTCGCCGACGAGGCCGACATGGTGAAGAAGTTCAGGGTGTCGCTGGCGCTGCAGCCGATCGCGACCGCGCTGTTCGCCGATTCGCCGTTCACCGAAGGCCAGCCGAACGGCTTCCAGAGTTACCGCTCGCACATCTGGACCGATACCGACGCCGACCGCACCGGCATGCTGGATTTCGTGTTCGACGACGGCTTCGGGTTCGAACGCTATACCGATTACCTGCTCGACGTGCCGATGTATTTCGTGCACCGGCATGGACGCTACATCGACTGCGCGGGACAATCCTTCCGCGATTTCCTCGACGGCAAATTGCCAGCACTGCCGGGCGAGAAGCCGACCCTGCGCGACTGGTCCGATCACATGACCACGGCATTCCCGGAAGTGCGGCTGAAGCAGTACCTCGAAATGCGTGGTGCCGACGGTGGCCCGTGGAACCGGCTGTGCGCGCTGCCGGCGTTCTGGGTTGGCCTGTTGTACGACACCGAATCGCTCGATGCCGCCTGGGATCTGGTCAAGGATTTCGACATGCCCGAACGCCACGCCTTGCGCGACGGCGTGCCGAAGCACGCCCTGAAACTTCCGTTCCGCGGTGAAACCGTGCGCGAGCTGTCGTTGCGTGCGCTGGAAATCGCGGGCGAAGGCCTGAAGCGCCGTGCCAAGCTCAACCGGAACGGAGTCGATGAAACCATGTTCCTGCAGCCGCTGATCGAATTCGCCGAAGCCAACCAGACGCCGGCCGAACGCAAGCTGGAGTTGTTCCGTACCGAATGGCACGGCAGCGTCGATCCGGTGTTTCGCGAATTCGCGTATTGACGATGGGTGCATCCGCTGAACTCGATCGGCCGGTCTGGGAAAGCCTCGCCAGTCGCCATGCATCATTGTCGGAGGGTGGTGCGTTGGCGAAGCGCTATCAACGCGACGTGAACCTGTTTGCGTCGGCACGCGACGACAGTCCGGCAGCGCTGGATGCCCTTGCTGGGTTGGTGGAACCGGGCGAACACGTGTACGTGCTGCAGGTTCCGGAGATTGCGGTGCCGCCAGCGTTGCGGGCCGCGAAAACCGCGCTGGGCGTGCAGATGGTGGCGACGCGTTCCATCGATGCGAAGCCCGCTGACGGCATCAGCGTGTTGGGCGATGCGGATGCGCCGGAGGTGCTGGCACTGGCGCAACTCACGCAGCCCGGGCCGTTCCTGGCGCGCACGCACGTGATGGGCAGGTTCCGCGGCATCCGCGTCGATGGCCGTCTGGCGGCGATGGCGGGTGAACGCATGCGCATGCCCGGCTACACCGAAGTCAGCGGCGTGTGCACACATCCCGATTTTCGCGGGCGCGGATTCGCGCGGTGCCTGTCGGCGATCGTGGCGAACGCCATCCAGGCGCGCGGCGAAACACCGTTCCTGCACGCGTGGAAAGACAACCACCCTGCGATCGCGCTCTACGAACAGCTCGGGTTCCGGCTGCGTGCGGAAGTGAATGTCGCGATGCTGGAGCGCGCGCGCTTGCATTGAATCGGCGTGCAAGGCGCTTGTGCAAGAATGTTTTGTTTCCGGACGCTGTGGCGGAGGACGCAGTGGCGCACCACGAAATCTTGAACGATGGCATCGTCTGCATCGACACCGCGCAGCATCGCCCGCGCATGGCGGCGAGTTACCTGATCGGCAGCGGCGGGCATCATGCCTTCGTCGAGAGCGGCACCAGCCTGTCGGTGCCGTTGCTGCTGGAAACACTGGCTGAGTTGGGTGTGCCGCGCGAAGCGGTGGATTACGTGATGCCGACGCACGTGCACCTCGATCATGCCGGTGGCGCGGGTGCACTGATGCGCGAGCTGCCGAACGCGAAACTGGTGATCCATCCGCGCGGCGCACGCCACATGATCGACCCGTCCGTGCTGATCGCCGGAGCGACGGCCGTGTACGGCGAAGACGCGATGCGCGCGACCTACGGCGAAATTCTGCCGGTACCGGAATCACGCGTGATCGTGGCGGACGTCGGCGCCGGGCACGATTTCGAATTGCAGCTCGGCAATCGGCGGCTGCTTTTCATCGACGCGCCGGGCCACGCCAGACACCATTACGCGATTTGGGATGAGGCAAGCCGCGGCTGGTTCACCGGCGACGTGTTCGGCCTGTCGTATCGGGAATTCGATCACGCCAGCCGCGTGTACCTGGTGCCGACCACCAGCCCGGTGCAGTTCGATCCGGTTGAGTGGGAGACGACGCTCGCGCGCATCCTTGCGTCGCACCCGGAACACATTTGTCTCACGCACTACGGCCGCGTCGATGCGGTCTCGGAACTGGGGGATGATCTGCGCACGGGCCTCGCGGCTTACCAGCGCATCGCGCGTGCGAACGCCCGTATTCAGGATCGCCATGCGCGGTTGTATGAGGATTTGATGGATTTCCACCTTGGCCAGTTGCGCGCACGCGGCAATCCGCTCGCCGAGGCGCGTGTCCGTGAATTGCTCGACATCGATGTCGAGATCAACGCGCAGGGTCTGGAAGTGTGGCTGGATCGCGAAGCCGGTGCCGCCAGCCACTGATTGCCTGATCCGCGCGGCCGATGCGCGCTTCGGTGCGTCAGAAGATTTCGCCCACGCAGCAGCGCAGGCTGCCGCCGGCCTTCTCGATCTCGTCCAGCTCCACCGCGCCGACGACGAAACCCCATTCCGCCAACGCCGTGCGTTGCGCGTCATCGAGAGACGCCGAGGCGCGCGCGCTCATCCATACACGCTCGTTCGACAAGGTGATCGCGTTGGCGGCGTAGGCGCGTTTCTGTCGGGCCGTCAGCCACAGTGTGTGACCGTCGAACGCCTGCGCAATCGCCCGCGGCACGGCCGGATCGGCGAAGCCGTCGGGCGCGAGAACCACCGCGCGGCCCGCGAGTGACGCCATCACCACGTTGGTGTGGTACTCGCCGGCCGCCAGCTCGAAGCAGAACATCAGCCGCAGTCCGAATGCATCGTGCATCGCACGCGCACCGTCCATGTCGCAGCGCTCGGACAACCCGCAGTAACCGACGCCGCGTACATGGTCGATCACCAGCGAGCCGGTGAGTTCCGCCACTCCGCGGTCGCCACGCGACAAGTCGATTTCCTCGTAATGCAGTGCGTCGCGGAAGAAGCCGCGGATGTCGCTGCGCTCCGCCTCGCGTTGGCGAACGGCATGCCGCATCCGCGCGACGATGAAGCGTCCTGGTGCGGTCGCGAACACGTTGTTGGGAAACATCGCGTCCGGGCTCGCCGGATCACCGGGAAACGTGACGACCGGAACGTCTGCACGCAGCGCCCGCGCCAACGCCGCGTGCTGCGTCAATGCACGCGTGCCGTCGAAGCCCGTATCCATGCACATGTAGCGGTTGTCGCGCGCGGACTCCGCCGCCAGTTCGTTTGCGTCGGGCGCTACCAGGAACGCCGCGCGCGCGGTGGGTCGCGTGTCGTGCAGCGGAGGCAATTTTGCGAGAGCTTTCGCGAACGCGGCGGGTGTGGTCACGAGCATGGTCATGCGGGCCTGGCCGCCGGCGGTGCGGACGCTGCATATGCGCGCAACGCTTCGACGCGCGCGCGGACTTCGCCGGCATCGGTTTGCCAGTCGCCGCCGCCCATGCCGCCGATGCCGGCGTGCTGCATGCGGTCGGCGACCCGCGCCTTCGCGGACGCATGGAAATCGCGTGCGTCAGTGGCTCGTGCGATCGCCGTGATGTTGTGCGCGTCGATGCCGCCGCCCGGCATGATCGTGATGCGTCCGTGCGACTGATCGACCAACTTGCGGATCAGTGGCGCGCCGGCCAGCGCGTCAGCTGCCTGGCCAGAAGTCAGCACGCGATCGCAACCCAGCGCGATGATGTTTTCCAGTGCGCGTTCAGGATCGCGTGTGAAATCGAAGGCGCGGTGGAAGGTCACCGACAGGCCGCGTGCGGCATCCATCAAGCCTCGACAACGCAGCACATCCAGGTCACCGGCCGCCGTCAGCACTCCGATCACCACGCCCGCGCAGCCCAGCGCCTTGCATGCCTCGATGTCGCGCCGCATCACTTCGCATTCCAGGTCGTCGAACACGAAATCGCCGGTGCGCGGACGGATCAGTACATGGATCGGAATGCCCAGGCGTTCGCGTGCGATCGCGATCGTGGCGTACGACGGCGTGAGTCCGCCGACCTCGAGTGCGCTGCACAGTTCGACGCGCGCCGCGCCGCCCGCTTCGGCCGCCAGCGCCGAAGCGACCGAGTTGGCGGCGATCTCGAGCAGTGGCTCACTCATGTCTTGAAGACGCTTTGCGACGGAATCAACGCGCTCTGGTTTTTCGCATCGCACACCGCGTAGCTGAAACCGTGCTGGATCGCGTAACCGCCGGCTTCGCCGTCCTTGTTCATGGCCAGGAACGCGACCTGGGTACCGCGCGCGGTCGAGGGATGCTTGTGTAGCACGCGCAGCACCGCTTCCTTGCAGGCTTCGGTGGGGCTGCGGCCCTGGCGCATCAATTCCACCACCAGGAACGAACCGGCGTTGCGGATCACTTCCTCGCCCATGCCGGTCGATGTGGCTGCGCCCACTTCGCCGTCCACGTACAGGCCCGCGCCGATGATCGGCGAATCGCCCACGCGCCCTCGCATCTTCCACGCCGCGCCGCTGGTGGTGCAGGCGCCGGCCAGCTTGCCGTGCGCATCCAGTGCGAGGATGCCGATGGTGTCGTGGTTGTTTTTGTCGACCGGCACGCCAGCGCCGTAGTCGCGCACTTCGCTGTTCGCCTGCGGCTGGTACTTCGATGTCTTCAACCACTCCTTCCAGGCCTTTTCGGCCGCGGGCGTCAGCAGATTCTGTTTCTTGAAACCTTGTTCCAGCGCGAACTGCAGCGCGCCATCGCCGACCAGCAGCACGTGCGGGGTCTTCTCCATCACCTTCCGCGCGACCGACACCGCGTGTTCGATGTCTTCGAGGCAGGCCACGCCGCCGCAGTTGGCCTGGGCGTCCATGATGCTCGCGTCCAGCGTTACGTGGCCGTCGCGATCGGGGTAACCGCCCAGCCCGACGCTGTGGTTCCTGATGTCGGCCTCGGGCACGCGCGCGCCGGCTTCCACGGCGTCGAGCGAATGTCCACCCTTGGAAAGGATCGCCCAGGCGGCGTGGTTCGCGGCGATGCCGAAATCCCACGTCGAAACGACGCGGACGACGCCCGTGGCGGCGGCCTTCGCGACGCCGGCATCGGCGGCGTTGGCGACGGGTGACAAGGCCGTGGCGGCGGCGCCCAGCGCGGCGGTTTTCAGGAAGCGGCGGCGATCGTTCATGGGGAGTGTCCGGGTAGTCCGTGGTCGCGCGGATGATGCCACGTCCGTTGCTGCCGGTGGTGCCCGCTTGTTGCGTATATGGAGTTATAATCCACCCGTGAAACCTGGAATTTCTCCAGCTTGTGATTTGCACGGTTGTAAATATAAAATCCGGCTTCGCCAATGGAAGCTGCGTCGCGGTGCCGGGACAGCTCACCGGAATTTTCGTCGAAGTGCGGTAGTTGCGCCGATCCTCGACGTCAAGGATGGAAAACATGGCCAACAAGCCTGCCAAGTATCGCGCGCCCGCCCTCGACAAGGGGCTGGACATCCTCGAGCTGCTGGCGCGCGCGCATGCACCGCTTTCGATGACCGGCGTGGCCGCGGCCATCGGCTACTCCAAGGGCGAAATCTTCCGGATGCTGCAGGTGCTGGAGGAACGTGGCTACATCGCGCGCGAGAACGAAGCGGGTTACGCGCTGACCAATCGCCTGTTCCTGCTCGGCATGGAACAGCCGAAGGTCAAGTCGCTGGTCGAAGCCGCGCTGCCGGTGATGCACCAACTGGCGCGGGAAGTCCTGCAGCCGTGCCACCTGGCGGTTGCCTCGGGCGACCAGATGGTGGTGATCGCACGCGTCGATCCGCCGGACGACCCGGGTTTCGTGGTGCGAGTCGGCCATCGCCTCCCGTTGTCACGCTCCACTTCGGGCGCCGTCTTGTTTGCATTCCAGAGCAGCGGGGTGCGCGAGCATTGGCTTGCGCTGATGGACGCCGCGGGCACCTTGCAAAAACGCAAGCGCTTCATCGCACAAGCCGACGACATTCGCGCGCAGGGTTACGCGATGCAGCCCAGCGGCGATGTCGATGCGGTCACCGATCTTTCCGCGCCAATTCTGCGGCATGGCTCCGCCGCCGGTGTGTTGACGATTCCCTACGTCGAACGCCGCCCGGTCAAGGTACCGATCAAGACCGCGCTGGAGTGCCTGCGTGCGGCTGTCGATGGCATCTCGAAGGATTTGACGGCGTGAGCACACCATGGGGAAAACGCCAAGAATAAGATCGGGATCGGCGCGTTGGTGTGCGCGGTTTTCCTGGGCCAACTCGCTGTTCGGTGGGATGATCGTCGATCTGGCTCCGCGCCATCCCTGACTTTTGCGGCACGCCAGAGTGCGCCGCGATCCATTCGATCTTGAGGAACAGAACCATGGTGACACGCAGACGTTTCCTGCAGGGCGCGGTTACGGCGGCATTGCTGGGCCGCATCGATCCGCCGGCGGCCTGGGCTTCGCTGCGCGGTGCCGGCGCACAGACCGCGAAGCCGAATGCGGCCGCCGGCGTTTCGCGCTACGTCGACGTGTTCGTCGGCACCGGCGGCCACGGCCACACATTCCCGGGTGCGACCGTGCCGTGGGGCATGGTGCAGCTGTCGCCCGACACCAACGACTTCGGATGGGATGCGTGCTCGGGTTACCACGAAGCCGACGGCTCGATCATGGGCTTCTCGCATACGCACCTCTC
Source organism: Rhodanobacteraceae bacterium (assembly GCA_035249465.1). Lineage (GTDB taxonomy): Bacteria > Pseudomonadota > Gammaproteobacteria > Xanthomonadales > Rhodanobacteraceae > 66-474. The sequence continues at coordinate 24,346 of DATFGL010000090.1, forward strand.
CGGTACCGGCGCCAGTGACATGCTGGACGTACTGGTGATGCCGGCGCAGGGGCAGGTTTTGCTCGATCCCGGCGCGCGTGGCCTGCCGGATGAACTTTATTACTCGCGTTACGATGCCGCCGCGCACGGAGCGCATCTCGCAGCCGACGTGGTGGCGCACCCCGGCAAGGGTTATCGCTCGCGCTTCGACAAGGCGTCCGAACGCGCGGTTCCCGGCTACTACACGGTACGCCTTGCCGACCACGACATCCTCGCCGAACTGACCGCGACCGAGCGCGTCGGCCTGCATCGCTATACCTTCAACCGGCAAGGCCCGGCGCACCTGCTGGTCGACCTCGCGCATGGCTACCACGACGAGGCCAAGATGCCGTGCAAGGTTTCCGATGCCACGCTGAAGGTGATCGGCGACGACACCCTGGCCGGAAGCCGGCGGGTGCACCAGTGGGCCAACGGACGTTACATCTTCTTCGCGATGAAGCTGTCGCGGCCGTTCGCGCGGGCAGGACTGTATTCGGAAGACGAGCTGCTCGGTTCCGCGACGAAAGCCGGGGGCGATCACCTCAAGGCCGCGCTGCATTTCGACGATGCCTCGAAGGCGCCGCTGCTCGTGAAGGTCGGCATTTCCGCGGTGGACATCGACGGTGCGCTTCGCAACCTCGAAACAGAATTGCCGGGCTGGGATTTCGAGCGCGTGCGCAGCGATGCGGCCGCGAGCTGGGAACGCGAACTCTCGCGCATCAGGATCGAATCCGGATCGGAGGAAGTGCGCAAAACGTTCTACAGCGGGCTGTACCACGCAATGCTGGCGCCGACCCTGTTCAATGACGTGGACGGCCGCTACCGCGGCATGGATCTGAAGGTGCACGCGATGCCGAAGGGCCGGCACAACTACAGCACGTATTCGCTGTGGGACACTTATCGCGCGCTGCATCCGCTGTACACGCTGTTCCAGGCCGGCAAGGTGCCGGACCTGGTGCAGGGGCTGGTGCGACAGGCCAACGAAAGTCCGCAAGGCCCCACGGTGTGGCCGCTGCAGGGCGTCGAGACCGGCACCATGATCGGCTATCACTCGATCGCCGTGATCGCCGAGGCACACGCGAAAGGCTTCACCGGAATCGATTACGCGCAGGCGTGGCCGGTGTATCGCAAGCGTGCTATGAGCGACGATTACCGCGGCCTGCCGTGGTATCGCAAGCTCGGTTACATCCCCAGCGACAAGGAAGGCGAGGCGGTCAGCAAGACCCTGGAATACACCTACGACGATTGGGCACTGGCGCACTTGGCCGAGGGTGTGGGGCAACACGCCGATGCACAAGCCTTGCGCGAGCGTTCACGCAACTACCGCAACGTGTTCGACCGCAAGCTCGCCTTCATGCGTCCGCGCGGCGCCGACGGGAAGTGGCTGGAGCCCTTCGATCCGATCGAGATGGGCCATTCGGACAAGTGGCGCGATTACACCGAATCGAATCCGTGGGTCGCGACGTTCCTCAACCAGCACGACCTGTACCGGTACATGCAAATGTTCGGCGGCAACGCCGCGTTCGAGCGCAAACTGGACGAACTGTTCACCACCGCATCCACGCTGCCGCCCAATGCCCCGCCGGACATCGCGGGCATGGTCGGCCAGTACGCCCACGGCAACGAACCGAGCCACCACATCGCTTACCTGTACGCGTACACCGGATCGCACTGGAAGACGCAGGCGCGCGTGCGGATGCTGCTGGAGACCATGTACCGGGCCGCGCCGGACGGTCTCGCCGGCAACGAGGACTGCGGGCAAATGAGTGCGTGGTACGTGCTGGGCGCGCTGGGTTTGTACGCGGTCGATCCGGTCAGCGCGAACTGGGTGTTCGGCAGTCCGCTGGTCGATCACGCGGAGATCGACGTCGGCGGCGGCAGAAAACTGGTCGTGGAAGCGCGCGGCAATGGCAAGGGAAAGCCTTACATCCAGTCGGTCACGTGGAACGGCAAGCCGTGGACGAGGAGCTGGATCGCGCACGCCGAACTCGTAAAAGGCGGCACGCTCGCGTTCGAGATGGGCGACCAGCCGAACAAGCAATTCGGCATGGCGTTGGAGGACCGTCCGCCGTCGTTCGGGCAGCCGGCCGGGAAGGAAAATTCGTAGCGAGCGAGTTTTTGCTCGTCATCCCGGGATCGCGGAGCGATATCCGGGACCCAGCGTCTTTTGCGTTGCTTTGCAAAAAGACACTGGGTTCCTGCTTGCGCGGGAATGACGAGGGAAGGTTGGTTGACGTTCCTTCTGGTACGACCGTCAATCAGCACGCGCGGCAGCTTCGATCTCCATCGCTGCCGCGCCCATCACCCCGAGTTGTCCGTGTTCGATCAGCCGCACCGGTACCGCGGTCAGGAATTCGCGCATAACGCCCTTGTTGAGGAAGCGCGCGCGGAATTCGCTCGCCAGCAGGAAGTCGCGGATGAATGGCAGGATGCCGCCGGCGAGGTAAACGCCGCCAGCGGCCTTGAACATGATCGCGAGGTCGCCCGCGAAACTGCCGAGCATGGCGCAGAACATCGCCAACGCTTCGCGTGCGAGCGGATCGCTGTCACCCAATGCGGCCGCACTGATCGCTGCCGGTTTCGCATGGACGACATCGATTCCTTCGATTTCCGCCAGCACGCGGTGCAGGTTGACCAGCCCCGGGCCCGACAAGACGTAGCCCGTGTGCACGTATGCGCGCTCGCGGCCGAGACGGCGCAACACCTCGATCTCGCGTTCATTGCCGGGCGCAAGCGCGACGTGTCCCGCCTCGCTCGGCATCACCAGCGGCGCATCGCCACTGGGCAACAACACCGCGCAGCCCAGGCCGGTGCCTGGTCCGACCACCACGGTGGGGCCGGGTGTGCCCTTCGCATCGATCACCGCGATGCAGTCACTGGCGGAAAGGAACCGGGTGCCACGCGCCAGGGCTTCGAAGTCGTTGACGATGTCGAGGCGGTCCAGGCCCAGGCGCTCGCGCAATTCGGAAATCCGTACCGGCCAGCGCAGGTTTTCGGAAACCAGTTCGTCGCCGCGCAGGTAGCCGGCCACCGCCAGCGCACAGCGCGCGATGACGCCGCGGCCGTTGGTGTGATGGACAAGGAAATCTTCGAGAATTTCACCAAGCCCATGCCATTTCGCGCATTCGTAGACATGCCCCGCCAGCATTTCGAACGGCGGATGCGCGCTTGCGCGCGCCTGCAACAGGCCGATGCGCGCGTGCGTGCCGCCGACATCTGCTGCCAGGATGAGGCGCCCGGTTTCGCCGTTGTGCAAGGGATCCGATGGGCTCATCGGGGCAAGCCCGTCATTGCGGTGGGCGAAGCTGCTCTCTGGTTTCATACGTGAATCGTATATGCATATACGAATGTTGGCATAATGGCTGTCCGGACAGCCGAAGCAGCCAACGCCATGGGTGACGAGACGCGCGATACGGCCGGGAGTCAAAAGGACGATAGTATGCGCCGCCGGGACTTCCTGCGCCTGAGCGTGCTGGCACCATTGGCGGCTTTTGCCGCGTGCGCGGGAGCGACGCGGCCCGCAATGCGTGCTCGCGTCAACCTCGTGCCCGACGGGCGGCTGCATCGCTTCCGGTTGGCCGCCCGGCAATTCATGCTGGACGACGCGCCGTTCACGATCCGCAGCGGCGAAATGCACCCCATCCGGATCCCGCGCGAGTACTGGCGGCAGCGCATCCGCATGGCCAAGGCGATGGGGCTCAACACCATTTCGCTGTACGTCATGTGGAATTCACTGGAATCCGAGCCCGGCGTGTTCGACCTCACGGCCGGCCGCCGTGACTTCGCGCGCTTTATCCGCCTCTGTGCGGAAGACGGCATGTGGGTCTACTTCAGGCCCGGTCCGTACATCTGCGGCGAATGGGATTTCGGCGGGTTGCCGCCGTACCTGCTGCGGCATCCGCATATCCGCGTGCGCGACAAGGACGATCCGGATTACATGGCCGCCGTGCGTCGCTACATCGCGACCCTCGCGCCGGTCGTGCAGCCGCTGATGGCGGCGAACGGTGGCCCGATCCTGATGCTGCAGATCGAAAACGAATATGCGTCGTTCGGAAATGATCTTGGCTATCTCGAAGAGCTGCGCGCACTTTGGATTCAGCACGGCATCGACGGGCCGTTCTCGATTTCCGACGGACTCGACCAGGTGCGCAAGGCGCACACGTATCTTCCCGACGCGGCGCTCGGGCTCGATGGCGACACCGATTTCGCGGCGGCGCAGGACATCGCGGGCGAGCTGCCGGTATGGATGGGCGAAGGGTATCCGGGCTGGCTGACACACTGGGGCGACAAGGCATTCGCGCGCGGCGACTTCGCGGCGACATTGCGCAAGCTGCTCACGGGAAACCGCTCGTTCAACATGTACGTGGTCCACGGCGGCACCAACTTCGGTTTCGGCGCGGGCGCCAACGCGCACGACGACTATTCGCACTTCCAGCCGGTGATCACAAGCTACGACTACGGTGCGCCGATCGACGAACGCGGTGCGGCGACGCCCGACTATTTCACCTTCCGCGCGATGCTGGCGGAGCACGCGACACGGCCGATTCCCGATGTGCCCCCGCCGCCGCCCACCGTTTCATTCGCGCCGTTCACGCCTGCGCCGTTCGCATCACTGTGGGACAACCTGCCGCAGGCGAAGCGCGCGGATCGTCCGCAAGGCAACGAATTGTTGTTCGGACAAGATCACGGCATGGTCCTGTATCGCCGTCGCATTCGCGGTGGCCGAACATTGGCAATCGACGACGTACGTGACTACGCGCTGGTGTTCAAGGGCGGCCGTTTCGTGGATTACGTTTCACGCGTCGAGCATCCCTCATTGCACTCGAATCCCGCGATCGCGCTGCCCGGCAACGATTCAAAAGCGGAAATGCTGGATATCCTCGTCGACAGTTTCGGCCACGTCGGTTACGGCCACGCGATGATCGACCGCAAGGGCATCACCGGCGACGTGCGGCTGGACGACAAGGTTTTGCAGGACTGGGATGTTTTCAGCCTGCCGCTGGACGATGCGTGGCTCGCCGCGCTGAAACCCTTGCGCCACAAAACCGCGCGGCCGGGCCTGTTCTTCAAGGCGGCACTGCGGTTGGGCCAGTCCGGCGACTGCTACCTCGACATGACCGGCTGGAGCAAAGGCTATCTTTGGGTCAACGGCCACCTGCTCGGCCGCTACTGGCACATCGGTCCGCAGCGACGCCTGTTCTGCCCCGGCGTGTGGTTGCGCGAAGGCGACAACGACGTTCTGGTGCTGGATTTACACCGCACCGATGCGGCGTCGATCGGAAGCGCGTTGCCGCTCGCCGGTGCGCACCGTGTGGTTTAGCTCAAACAGGTTGTTTGCTGCATCGCCGTGTTGCGTTCCAGTGAGCTTTCCCATTTCAGCCTCGATTCTGGGTTCTACGCTTTAGTCAACGATAAATGCTCAAGTACGAGCGAGTTTAGGCTCAAAAGGAAAAGGCCCGCCGAAGCGGGCTTTTTCATTGAACCATCGGCAAGAATGCCTACTTCGCCTCCAGCCCGCGATCCTTCTTCATCGCGTCGGTGTTGGGTGCACGGCCACGCCAGGTCTTGTACAGCTCGGCGAGGTCTTCGGTGTTGCCGCGTGACAGGATCATCTTGCGGAAGCGGTCGCCGTTGGCGCGGGTCAGGCCGCCGTGTTCCTCGAACCAGCCGTAGGCATCGTCGGCCAGCATCTGGGTCCACAGGTAGGCGTAGTAGCCGGCGGCATAGCCGTTGCCCCAGATGTGCAGGAAGTAGGTCGAGCGATAGCGCGGCGGTACGTACGGCACCAGGATGTTGTCCTTCTTCAGCGCATTGGTCTCGAAGCTGTCCACATCATTCACCGCGACTTTCGGCGCGCTGGCCGGCAGCGTGTGCCAGTTCATGTCGAGCAGCGCCGCTTCCAGCAGCTCGGTCATGTCGTAGCCCTTGTTGAACAGCTGCGATTTCTGCAGCTTGGCGACCAGTTCCTTCGGCATGGGCGCGCCGGTCTTCCAGTTCTTCGCGTAGTGGTCGAACACTTCGGGATAGAACGCCCAGTGCTCGTTGAACTGTGAGGGGAACTCCACCCAGTCACGCGCGGTGTCGGTGCCGGACAGGCTGGGGTATTTGGTATCGCCGAAGAAGCCGTGCAGGGCATGGCCGAATTCGTGGAACATCGTGATCACGTCGTCCGACGACAGCAGCGCGGGCTGGCCCGGCGCGGGCTTGGTGAAGTTGGCGACGTTGAAGATCACCGGCGACTGGTTCAGCAGCGTGTTCGGATGCACGATGTCGCTCATCCACGCGCCGCCGGCCTTGTTGTCGCGCTTGAAGTAGTCGCCGTAGAACAGGCCCAGCGGCTTGCCGTCGGTGTTGTAGACCTCGTACACCAGCACGTCCGGGTTCCAGGTCGGCAGGTTCTTCACCTGCTTGAAGCTGATGCCGTACAGCTGGTGCGCGGCGTAGAACACGCCGTTCTCCAGCACGTTCTTCAACTCGAAGTACGGCTTCACTTCGGATTGGTCGATGTCGTACTTCGACTTCTGTACCTGCTGGCCGTAGTACTCCCAATCCCACGGTTCCAGCTTGAACCCCGACTTGCCGTCGGCCTTCTGGTCCTTGTCGATCATCTGCTGGCGGGCGTCGGCTTCGACCGCAGCGCGCGCCTTGGCGGCGGGCACCAATGCATCGAGGAAGCCCATCACCGTGGCCGGCGTCTTGGCCATCTGGTCTTCCAGTTTCCACGCCGCGAAGTCATCGAAGCCGAGCAGTTTGGCCTTCTGCGCGCGCAGGTACGCGATCTCGGTGATGATCGCGCGGGTGTCGTTGGCGTCACCCTTTTCGGCGCGATTGATCGAGTTTTCGTACAACTTGTGCCGGATGTCGCGGTTGGAGAGCGATGCGAGATCGGGCTGCTGGGTGGTGTTCTGCAGCGGGATCACCCATTTGCCTTTCAGGCCGCGCGCCTTGGCTGCTGCCGCCGCGGCGTCGACCTGCGCGGGCGTCAGGCCCGCGAGATCGGCCTTGTTGTCCACCACCAGCGCGCCGGCCTTGGCCGCGGCGATCAGCTTGTTGCCGAACTGGGTGGAGAGGGTCGAGATCTTCTCGTTGTATTGCTTGAGCCTGGCCTGGTCGGCCTTGGACAGCTTGGCGCCATTGAGCACGAATTCCTGGTAGTCGACTTCGAGCAGGCGCTCGGATTCCGGATCGAGCTTCAACTGCGCGCGCTGGTCGTGGATTTTCTGGATGCGCGCGAACAGCTTGGCGTTGAGGTAGATCGCATCCTGGTGCGCGGCGAGCTTCGGCGCTTCCTGCTCGGAAATCTTCTCGAGCTGCGGGTTGGTGTCGGCGCCGGCGTACAGGCTGAACACGTTCATCACGCGGGTCAGCATCTGGCCGGTCTTCTCCATCGCGACGATGGTGTTGTCGAAGGTCGGCGCCGCCGGATTGTTGGCGATCTTGTCGATCTCGGCGATCTGTTCCTTCATGCCCGCTTCCATCGCCGGCACGTAGTCGGAATCCTTGACCTTCGAGAAATCGAACGTGCCGAACGGCAATGTCGAGGGCTGGAAGAACGGGTTGGATGCGTGGCTGCCGGTCTTGGCGCTGGACGCGGCAGTCGCGGCGGCTTGCGCGGTCATGCCGACGCCGCCGGCAACGATGGCGCAACAGGCAAGTGCGAGCACTCGGGTCTTAAAACCTTGCATGGTGTCACTCCTTCCACAACGAAAAGGGGATCAGGCGGCCGCGACGTCGTGCAATTGCCAGTGCGGACCGATCAGGATGAAAAGGCGATGGCGCAACACGAAGTGGGTCAGCGTGGTGACCACCTCCACGTCGGTGTGCAGGTCTTTCAATGCGGCAGTGACCGTGGCGTTCGGATCGACCGGCGCCAGCGAGGGGTCGACATCGTCGGGATCGGGCTGCGTGGCCTTCCAGCGATCAAACAGGATCGGGTTGCGCAGGGCTTGCTGCAGGGCATCGGCGAAAGCCTGCGGCGACGACCCCTGGAACGACAGGTTGGCATCAGGACCGCGCGCGGTAGCGAGGTTGGCGATCGTCAGGTAGTACCGTTGGGCTTGGCTCAAGGGGGACTCCGCAAGCGAGTGGAGAAAGCGAATGGAATCGCGGCGCCGGACCCGTGCGGGCCAGGCCCGGACGGCTGGCCCGCAATCATGCCGGGAATGCCGTGAAGGTTCCATCCATGTCGCAAGTCATGGGTGCGCCGGCCGCGGCCTCCTGCGTGTCTGCCGAACGGGACTGGCGGCCGCTGGCGAAACCGCGTATAGCTGCCGGTTCGTGCCGTCATGCGAGGGGCGTTCCATGTCTACCACGATTCGCAAGTCCGTTCTGGCGGGTTGTGCGCTGTTGGCTGGCGCCGCGGGATTGGCCGCCTGTTCACAATCCTCTTCACCTTCCCCCGCGTCGGGTCAGGCATCTGCGCCTGCTTCGTCCGCGGGCGTCACGCCGCCCGCGCCGGCGGGAACCTCCGCCCGGGCAACGGTCGCCGCGAACGGCGAAGGCACGCGCCTGCTGCGCTTCCCCGACGTGTGCGGCGATCGCGTGGTGTTCACTTACGCGGGCGACCTGTGGACCGCGTCCACGCAAGGCGGCACCGCGACGCGCCTGACCGCGGGACCGGGCCTTGAAATGGCCGCGCGCTTCTCACCCGATTGCAGGCAGATCGCGTTCACCGGCCAGTACGGCGGCGACAGCCAGGTGTACGTGGTGCCCGCGAGTGGCGGCGAGCCGACGCAGTTGACGTTCTATCCGGCGATGGGTCCGCTGCCGCAACGCTGGGGTTTCGACAACCAGGTGTATGGCTGGACGCCGGACGGGAAATCCGTGTTGTTCCGGTCGTGGCGCGACTCGCGCAACATTTCCGATCCGCGCGTGTTCACGGTTGCCACGACGGGCGGGCTGCCGAGCGTGCTGCCGATGCCGCAATCGGGCACCGCGCGGTTTTCGCCCGATGGCAAGCAGATGGTGTATTCGCCCAAGTTCCGCGACTTCCGCGACTGGGACCGCTACCAGGGCGGCTGGGCGCAGGATCTCTTCATCTATGACTTCGCTTCGAAATCGGCCAAGAACATCACCAACGACCCCAACACCGATCGCGATCCCGTATGGATCGGCAAGGACATCTATTTCCTGTCCGACCGTGGTCCGCACCTGAACCTGTATCGCTACGACACCGGCGACGGCAAGACCACGCAACTGACCGATTACAAGTCCGATGACGCGCGCTGGGCCAGTGGCGACGCGGCCGGGCAGATCGTGTACGAGGTGACCGGCGCGCTGCACATTTTCGATACCCGCGACAACAGCGACCGCGCTCTGACGATCCACGTCCCGAGCGACCTTGTGATGGCGCGCGCGTCCGAGCGCAGCGTCAAGAAGTACGTCGAGGATTACGCGCTCAGCGCGAATGGCAAGCGCGCGGCGTTCACCGCGCGCGGCGACATCTTCAGCGTGCCGCTGGAACACGGCATCACGCTCGACCTCACCCACACGCCGGGCGCGCACGAACGCGAAGTGTCGTGGTCGCCCGACGGCAAGCGCGTCGCCTACATCTCCGATGAAAGCGGCGAGGAAGAAGTGTGGATGCGCGACGCCGACGGCACGAATCCGGTGATGCTGACCAAGGGCGTGATCGGCCGCCTGTACGGCACGCTGTGGTCGCCGGACGGGAAAAACGTCGCCTTCGTCGACAGCAGCAACCGCATCCACATCGTCGGTGCGTCGACCGGCGCCCCCGACAAGGTGGTCGCGCAGGACCCGGGCGTGTCGAAGCGCGACTACGCCTGGTCGCCCGGCGGGCATTACTTCGCGTATTCGCTGACCGACAGGGACACCCAATTGTCGCGGTTGTACGTGTACGACCTTGGCTCCGGCAAGGCCGTCGAAGTCGGGCGCGAACACGCCGATGCGATGTCGCCGGCCTTTTCGCCCGACGGAAAATACCTGTACTTCCTCGGCGATCGCGAATGGTCGCCGCAATTTTCCAGCGTGGAACTGGATTACGCGACCAACCGCACCACCCAAATCCTGGCCTACGCGTTGCGCAAGGACGTCAAGAGTCCGTTTGCGCCGCGCAACGACAGTGCGACGGGCGATGACAACGCGCCTGACTCGTCCGCGTCGTCGAACAAGGGCGACGATGGCCACGGCAAGCGGGCCAAGCCCGCGTCGCAGGTCAACGACAAGATCGACTTCGACGGTATCGACCAGCGTCTGGTGCTGGCGCCGATCGAGCCCGACAACATCCAGTGGCTGGCGGTCACGCAGAAGGCGATCCTGTACGCGACGGCGGGCGCGCCCTTCCTCGGCCGCGAAAGCGCGCTGCCGTTGAAGGTGCATGCGTGGTCGTTCAAGGATCGCAAGGACAGCGATGTCTACACCTGGAAACCCCAAGGCGGTGCGGGCGGCGAAGGCGGTGGCGGCGCGGCGCCGCTGGCGCTGTCGGCCGACGGCTCCACGCTGCTGGTGCACGATGGCGAGGATTACAAGCGGATCGACCTCGACGCGCCCAAGCCCGAGCCCAAGGACGTGAAGCTGGACGGCCTGTTCATGCGGGTCGATCCCAAGGCCGAGTACGCCGAAATCTTCAACGACGTGTGGCGGCGCTATCGCGACTACTTCTACGTCACCAGCATGAATGGTTACGACTGGAACGCGTTGCGCGCCAAGTACCAGCCGCTGCTGAAGTACGTCGGCGACCGC
>DATFGL010000091.1:0-23695 GCA_035249465.1 Rhodanobacteraceae bacterium
ACCGCGTCCGATTGGTACACGATGCCGAGTGGGCATTGCCGCAGCGCCACCATGTTCAGCGCCGCGCGCACGTCGCGGCTCATCGCCATGCGCGGTTCGAGCGCGTGCCACATGCCCAGGTGCAACAGCGATTGTTTGGCGTAGATGCCGGCGGGCACCGAGTCGGGCAGCGCGATCGCCAGGCGCCCGTCGCGGCCGAGCGCGTCGAGCAGCGGCCGGGTACCGTGCGCAAGATCAACCCTCGCGCGTGAACCGGATGGCGCGACCAGCACCAATGCATTGCCAAGCAGGTCGCTGCGCGTGGCCGGGACGATCGCGTCGCGTTTCGCGGCATCGTCCATCCAGCGCTCGTCGGCGGAGATGAAGATGTCGGCGGGTGCGCCATTCTCGATCTGCCGCGCCAGCGCCGACGATGCCGCGTAAACAAGGCGTGGCGCGGGCGAGCCGAGCACGCCATCGTTTGCCATCTGGTCCAGTGCGGGCTCGAGACTCGCGGCGGCGAAGATCGTGGGAGGCGCGGCTGTTGCGGTGACGGATGCAAGTATGCACGCCGTGACGAACAGGCACGCCGCCGGCCACCGGATTTCTTGCATCTTCGTCGCGTCCGCGAGCGTGAGAACGCACGATTCTAACCGGCGGCATGGCGGCGGCGCAGTGCGCTCGGATCAGTGGCCCCAGATGACGGTCATTGTCGCCTTCGCGAGCGTGTGCTGCTTGATCGCCGCCAGCGCGTCGTTGCGGCTGAAATGCGCGGCGGGGCCCAGTTCCGGTACGTCGAGCGCGTACACGGTGATCACGTAGTGATGCGGCTTGCCGGGCGGCGGGCAGGGACCGGAGTAACCCGCGTTGCCGAAATCGTTGCGCAGTTGTTCGGTGTCGCCCGGGGCATTGCCGCTGTGCGGCCGGCCGGCGCCGGCGTTCAACCCGTGCGCGCCGACCGCGATGTCGAAGGCTATCCAGTGCCAGAAGCCGCCGGTCGCATCCGGGTCGTACATGGAGACGGCGAAACTTTTCGTTCCCGGCGGCGGATCGTGCCAGCGCAGTGGTGGCGAAACGTTGCCACCGCCGCATTCGGTGTAGACATTGGCCTGCGGCATGCTTGCGCCGGCACTCAAGGTGGGGCTGTCCAGCGTGAACCCTTGTGCGGCCCATGCGGCGACCGGCGCCAGCGACAGGCACAGCCAGAACAGGGCGCGGCGCATGGCCTTCACGCCACCGCGCGCTTGCGCTGCGCGTGTTTGCGCAGATACTCGGCCAGCACCACCGCGTTGCAGTGCTTTGCGTCGTGCGCCATGAACAGCAGTGTCGCGTTCGCGTGCGCTTTCAGCAGGTCCTGCAACGCCGCGACTGCTTCCGGGTTCGCATCCAGTTCGGCGCGATAGCGCTTTCGGAACTCTTCCCATTTGGCCGGGTCGTGCCCAAACCACTTGCGCAGTTCGGTGCTGGGCGCGATGTCCTTCACCCACGCGGTGAGCTGCAGCTTGTCCTTCGATTGGCTGCGCGGCCACAAGCGGTCGATGAGGATGCGCGCGCCGTCGGCCCTGGTGAGCGGTTCCGTTGCGCGCTTGATCTTGAATGCCATGGCGGCTCCGTTGTGTGATGGCTGCACAACAAGGCATCATAGGCGATTATCCGTGAAAGATTCGACATGACCAGACGCTTGACCGTGCGCCGCTCGCCCATCCACGGCAATGGCGTTTACGCCGCCACCGACATCCCGGCGCGCACCGTGCTGATCCGGTACAAGGGCCGCCTGCGCACCCACGCCGAGGCAGACCGGTTGTACGACGACGGCGCCGACACCGGCCACACCTTCCTGTTCACGCTGAACGACAAGTACATCGTGGATGCGAATGTCGATGGCAACAGCGCGCGATGGATCAACCATTCCTGCGCGCCGAATTGCCGCGCCTACATCGAGGAAGTCGATGGTGCGCGCAGGGACAAGGTGATCATCGAGAGCAGGCGCGCGATCAAGGCCGGCGAGGAACTCACGTACAACTACGGCATCGTGCTGGACGTGCCGCACACGCCGAAGATGAAAAAGCTGTGGGCGTGCCGCTGCGGCGCGAAGCGATGCAGCGGCACCCTGTTGCAGCCGAAGCGCGGTTAGCGCCTGGCTGCGTTCAAGCCGCTGGCCACAGCCACATGAAAGTGAAGCCGGTGATCAGCGCGTAGATGATCCCGTCCACGATGTACTTGAACGCTACCTTCCACGGGAATACCCGCCAGATTCCATCGGTCAGGCACCCGAATGCATGACCCATCAGCGCGGCCAACGCAACGGCATGGAACACCGGGTGGCGATCGGTGCCGGGCGGCAAGGCGATCGCGATGAACGCGCAAAACAGCGACACCAGCAGGCAGAACAGGAACCACTGCAACAGCGATGCTCCCATGTTCATGGAGCCCGGGCGGCGCAGGTACACCATGCCGACCGGACCCTGCCTGAGCCTTTCCTGCGTCGCCGGATCCTTCATCGTTTCCGGCGTGCACCAGGGCAGTGCGTACTGGCCCGGTGCTGTTGGATTGCCGTTCCGGATCGCGGCGCGGATTTCGTCCTCGTTGGAAAACCCGAGGTAATCCGGCGCGTGCCAGAACTTCAGCAGCATGTTGATCAGGGCGCTCGCGATGAACACGAACACGGTCGACAGCACGATCGGCAACCACAGCGAAGCGAGAGTCATGGCGATTCTCCACGTAGTTGGTGTTGCGGGACGACGCGATCTCAATCCTCGTCGGCGCGCGGCTTGTAGGACTCGGTGAGCTGCTTCTGGATTTGCGATGGCACCGGGTCGTAGTGCGACAATTCCATCGCGAAACGGCCTTCGCCGCCAGTGAGTGACCGCAATTCGGTCTGGTAATCGACCACTTCGGCCAGCGGCGCCTGCGCCTTGATCACCAGCACGCCGCCGTGCAGCGCGTCGGTGCCGTTGATGCGCGCGCGTTTGGAAGCGAGGCCGCCGGTGACGTCGCCCATATACTGCTCGGGCACGTTGACGTCCATGTTGACGATCGGTTCCAGCACGATCGGCCGGGCTTTTGCGATCGCGTCCAGGAACGCCTTCTTGCCGGCCGACACGAATGCGACTTCCTTGGAATCGACCGGGTGGTACTTGCCGTCGAACACCACCACCCGCACGTCCTGCATCGGGTAGCCCGCGACCGCGCCGTGGTCCAGCACCTGGCGCACGCCTTTCTCGATGGCCGGGATGAACTGGTTGGGGATCACGCCACCCTTGCTTTCGTCGCTGAACTCGAAGCCCGCGCCTCGCGGCAGCGGTTCGACACGCAAGTAAACCTCGCCGAATTGCCCGGCGCCGCCGGTTTGCTTCTTGTGACGGTGGTGGCCTTCCGCACTCGCGCCGATGGTCTCGCGATACGCGATGCGCGGGGGGTGGGTGATGACCTCGACGCCGTACCTGGCCTGCATACGCCCCAGCGTGAGCTTCAGGTGCAGGTCGGAAAGGCCGCGCACCACCGTCTCGTTCAATTCCTTGTTGTGCTCGACGGAGAGGCAGGGGTCTTCCTCCGCGAGCCGGTTCAGTGCGGTTGCAAGTTTCTGGTCCTGGCCCTTGTGCCTGGGTTCCACCGCAAGCCCGAACATCGACAGTGGATATTTCAGCGGCTGCAGGTGGATCGCGTCCTCGTCACGCGAGTCGTGCAGCACGGCGTCGAAATGGATCTCCTCGACCTTGGCGACGCCCGCGATGTCGCCGGGAATGGCCCGTTCGATCTCGATGTGCTCCTTGCCCTGCAGCTTCAGCAGGTGCCCGACCTTGAACGGTTTCTTGCCGTCGTCGATGAACAGCTGCGAATACTTGCGGACCGTCCCCTGCCACACGCGGAACACCGCGAGCTTGCCCACGAAGGGGTCGTTGATGATCTTGAACACGTCGGCGATCACGTGCGCGCCGGGATCGGGTTTCGCTTCGACCGGTTTGACGTTGGCGCCCGCGCCTTTCATGAAGGGCGGCGGATTGGCCTCGCCCGGATGCGGCAACAACTTCTGCGCAATCTGCAACCACTCCGCGACGCCCGCACCGCTGCGCGCGGAGGTGAAACAGATCGGCACGAGGTGGCCCTCGCGCAGGCATTGTTCGAATGCGTCGTGCAGGTCGTCGGGCGAAAGCTTTTCCTCGCCGTCCTCGAGGTAACGGCCCATCAGGCGCTCGTTGATCTCGACCACCTGGTCGATGATCTGCTGGTGCGCGTCGGCGACGGGACCGAGATCGCTCACCCCGTCGTGTGCGAAAAAACAATCGACGACCTGCGCGCCGCCACCCGCGGGCAGGTTCACCGGCAGGCATTCCGCACCGAACTCGTCACGCAGCGCCGCCACCAGGGCGGCGAGGTCGATGTCCTCCATGTCGATGCGGTTGACCACCAGCATGCGCGCAAGGCCGCGCTGCTTCGCGTAATCCATCAGCCGGCGCGTGCCGTGCTCGATGCCGTTGGTGGCGTTGACCACCACCGCGCAGGTTTCGACCGCGGCCAGCGCCGACAGCGTCTCGCCGCGGAAGTCGGCGTAGCCGGCGGTGTCGATCAGGTTGACGTGGCAGCCCGCGGCATCCACGGAAGCGATCGACGAATGGATGGAGTGCTGGCGTTCCTTTTCCTGATCGTCGAAATCGGACACGGTGGTGCCGCGCTCGATCGTGCCCGCCGCCTGGATCGCGCCGCCGGCCTGCAGGAGGGTCTCGAACAGGCTGGTCTTGCCGGCGCCCGCATGGCCCGCCAGGGCCACGTTGCGGATGTCCACGGTGGTGTAGGCGCTCATGCTGACCTCACTTTTCCGATGGCGGCGGTCGCATGACCTTGCGCCCAAACCTTGGCCGGGTCAAGCATCGCGGAACCTGCGGGGCGCGACGGCGGTCTGAGCTTGCGTCCGGCGCCGTGCGTGCGGGCATTCATCGCCTACCCATACACTGCAAGTCGCGCAGTGCGCGCGCAATGGCCGGTTCGCATGCCCCGCAACGATGGGACGGAAATCGAGGTGCAGGCGGAATATCCGGGTCACGGGATGATCCGCGACGCCGCGGCCGAACTTTCCAGCTTGCCTTACGTGCGGCTCACCCAGCGCACGCCGGTTTCGCGCGATCGCCGCACGCTGTGGGTGTTGCTCGCACTGGTGCTGCTGGCGCACGTCGTGCTGGTGTGGCTGGCGTGGCGCATCCTGCGTCCGTCGCCGCACCGCAACGGCGGGCGCGACGTGATCGCGGTGATGCTGATCGAGCCTTCGGCAAACCTGCCGCCGCCACCGCCGTTGCTCGCGCCGCCGCCCTTGCCGGGACAGGCCGCGCGGACTCCACTGCCGCGGCCGGTGCATCGCGAGGTACCTGCAAAGGGCGCGATCCAGGCGCAGATGGAAGGCGTGAGAGTGCCGCCGATCGACTTGTACCAGTCGAATGGGCAGATACGGATTCCGCCGAGTGCGTCGACCGCGGCGCCCGCGCCGGCTTATCGCGCGCCGGGGATCAAGGGTTCGCAGATTTACAGCGGCAAGTCGCCGTTGCCGTACAAGCCCACACCCTTCAACCAGGATTGGGCGCCGGACCACGAATCGCTCGGCGCCAGGACGGTCGGGCGCGCGGTGGACAAGGCGATCGAAAAGACCACGGTGAAGAAGACCGTGCGCCTGCCGGGCGGCATCAAATTGCATTGCGCGCTGTCACCGCTGGCCTTGTTCGCCGGCTGCAAGGGCGATGACCCGCAACCACCGCCGAAGAACGACAACGACATCCGCTTGTCGATGCCGCCCGCGGAAACGCTGACCGGCAGGAAAGTGATCGTGCCGTCGTCGGCATCGAGCGCGCCGCCCCCGTCTTCATGACGGCTACAATCACTCGATGCCCAGTCCTCCCGAGATCCTCGCGAAACGTGCCGCGCGCGACAGCCGCTTCCTGCGCGTGGAGGAGGTCGATCTCGCGTTTTCCAACGGCGCACGCCGCACCTTCGAGCGGCTGACCGCATCGGGACAGGGCGCGGTGTTCATCGTGCCGATGCGCGATCACGACACCGTGCTGCTGGTGCGCGAATACGGCGTGGGGCTCGATCGCTACGAACTGGGATTGCCCAAGGGACGTATCGATCCAGGAGAAACCGCACTGGAAGCCGCGAATCGGGAGTTGCAGGAAGAGGCGGGCTTCGCCGCGCGCAAATTGACGCCGCTGATTACGCTGTCGCTGCTTCCGGCCTACATGACCCACAAGGCGCAGGTGATCCTGGCGGAAGACCTGTATCCGCAGAGCCGTACGGGCGACGAGCCCGAGCGCCTGGACGTCGTGCCCTGGAAGTTGTCCGAACTGCCCGCGCTGCTGGCGCGCGACGACGTGTCGGAAGGCAGGTCCATCGCCGCGCTGTTCATCGCGCGTGAATATCTCGAAGGAAGGTTTCGCCCCGCATGAGTACCCTGGAACGGTTTGCGCTCGAAGCACGCCGGCTCGCGCGCCGCGCGGGCGCGGCCGTCCTGGAAATCTACGCGGGCAGCTTCGCGGTCGAGCACAAGGTCGACGATTCGCCGCTGACCGCCGCGGACATGGCCTCGCACCGCATCATCGTCGCGGGCCTGCAGGCGCTGACGCCGGACATTCCCGTGTTGTCCGAGGAATCGAAGCACATCGACTGGAACACGCGCCGCGCGTGGGACCGCTACTGGCTGGTCGATCCGCTGGACGGTACCCGCGAGTTCGTGAAGCGCAACGGCGAGTTCACCGTCAACATCGCGCTGATCGAAAACCACGCGCCGGTGCTGGGCGTGGTCCTGGTGCCCGTCACGGGCGCGTTGTACTTCGGCGTCGCGGGCGACGGCGCGTTCCTGGAATCCGCGCCGGGCGCATTGCCGCAGCCGATCGCCACGCGCGCCGCGGCGGCCGTTCCGGCGGTGGCAGGCAGCCGCTCGCATGGCAACGAGCGGCAGACCGCGATGCTCGCGAATCTCGGCGAGCACGCGCTGGTCTCGGTGGGGTCGTCGATCAAGTTCTGCATGGTCGCGCGCGGCGATGCCGACCTGTACCTGCGTCTCGGCCCGACCTCGGAGTGGGACACGGCGGCCGCGCAGTGCGTGCTGGAGCAGGCCGGCGGCGCCGTGGTGGATTTGCAGGGCAATGCGCTGCGCTACAACACGAAGGAATCGTTGCTGAATCCCGAGTTCCTGGCGCTGGGCGACGCTTCGGTCGATTGGCTGGCGCGGCTGGGGCTGCGCGCGTGACCGACGACAAGGTCGCCGAGCTGCTCGCGATCATGGCGCGCCTGCGCGATCGCGAGTACGGCTGCCCGTGGGATGTCGCGCAAACCTTCGATTCGATTGCGCCGTACACCATCGAGGAAGCCTACGAAACCGCCGATGCGATCGACCGCAAGGACTACGCCGCGCTGAAGGATGAGCTGGGTGATTTGTTGCTGCAGGTCGTGTTCCACGCGCGCATGGCCGAGGAGCAGCGCCTGTTCGCGTTCGGCGACGTGGTGGATGCGATCAACGCCAAGCTGGTGCGCCGGCATCCGCACGTGTTCGGCGATGCGCATTGCGCCGATGCCGCGGCACAATCGCGCGCATGGGACGACATCAAGCGCGCCGAACGTGCGGCGAAGGGCGACGAGGACACCAGCGCGCTGGCCGGCATCGCGCGCGGCCTGCCTGAATGGAAACGCGCGCTGAAGCTGTGCGACAAGGCCGCGACGGTCGGTTTCGATTGGCCCGGTCCGGAACCCGTGCTGGACAAGTTGCAGGAAGAAATCGCCGAAGTACGCGTGGAATTCGCGGCGGGCGCGAGCCACGACCGCCTGCTGGACGAGATCGGCGACGTCGCCTTCGTGCTGGTGAACGTTGCGCGCCACGCCGGCGTGGATTTCTCCGCCGCGCTGCGCCACGCCAACGCCAAGTTCGAGCGCCGCTTCCGCCGCATGGAGTCGCTGGCCGCCGCGGCTGGCGAGACACTGGCCGGGAAATCCCTTGCGGAGCAGGATGCGTTGTGGGATCAGGCCAAGGCCGAAGAGCGCAACACGTGATCATCCTTCACGCTTGGTAGTGGTCGCCTTCCTCGGGGCTGGCGCTTGACCATAATTTCGCCAGTGAGCTTGCCGACCTATAAACCCTGTCATTCCGGGTTCTGCCCGCAATCAATGCGGACGGCCCCGTGACGAAGTCTGGGAATGGCCGACATCCTTGGCTTCCTTCTCACAGGAAAGGGAAACGCGGAGTGCCTAGGCCGCAAGTCATGCCGACTTTGGGCACATGAACCGGCGCACCGGGAATGGTTATCCTGCGCCTGTCCACCGCGATGGCGGTGCCACCGGAGAGTGTCATGCGCAAACCCATCCTGTTGCTGGCGGGTGCGTCGTTGCTGGCGTTGTCGTTCACGGCCATGGGCGCCGAGCAATGCCGCTACAGCGCCCCGCGCAATGCCGAAATCAATGCCGCGGGCCTGAAACTGCTGGCGGTGCAGATTGGTCCCGATGACCTCGTGATCCACGGCGAGCCCGGTTTGGCCAACGTCGTGGTGCGGGGCACGGCCTGCGCTTCGAACGAGAAATGGTTGCAGGACGTGAAGATCGAAGCTGCGCGTCATGGCGATACCGCCAGCGTCATCGCGCACGATGGCGACCACACGATGATCATGTCGCTGTTCGGCGGTTCCTACGCTTACCTGAAGCTGGACGTGCGCGTGCCGCAGTCGCTGGCACTCAAACTGCAGGAGGGTTCGGGCGACGCAAGGGTCAACAGCGTCGCCGCGCTCGATGCGTCGCTCGGTTCCGGCGACCTCAAGGTGAACGGCGTCGCGGGCGAGCTCGGCTTGAGCGTGGGTTCCGGCGACGCTGTGGCCAGCGATGTCGGCAGCGTGAACGTGTCCAGCCTCGGGTCCGGCGATGTCAGCGTGGACAACGTGCATGGCAATGCGCGCGCCGGTGGAGTCGGATCGGGCGACCTGGTGTTGGGCAGCATCAAGGGCGAGGTGTCGCTGGGTTCGATTGCGTCCGGCAGTGCCCGGATCACGGGCGTCGGCGGCAGCCTCGACGCCAAAAGCGTGGGCTCGGGCGACCTCATTGTCAGCAATGTCACCGGCAACGTGTCGGTCGGCGCGGTCGCCTCGGGCGACGTGAAGATCTCGCAGGCGGGCGGCAACGTGCATGCGGGCAGCGTCGGTTCGGGCGACTTCGACGCGGACGGCGTGGGCGGCGACTTCAGTGTCGGTTCGGTCGGCAGCGGCGACGTCAGTCACCGCAACGTCAAGGGCAAGGTCAGCGTGCCGCGCGACGACGATTGATCGGCCCGCACCACAAAAATGCGGCGGACAGGAAGGGAGGTCTGTCCGCCGCATTCGTCACTCGTGATGCCAGGCGGTCGTTGCCCCGCCTCCAATCGACAACGCGGAAGAGCCGGATCGGTTGACACCTGCGGCGCGGCAATCTGCGCGCCGCTTTCACGCAATGCTCACCCGCGTGCCTGCAAATTGACAGCCGGTGCCGCGGTGGCAGGGATGGCGACGGGGGAAAGGCTGAACATGACCGAGTCCGAACACGAAAAACAGACGGGGCTGGTGCTGCTGGTCGAGGACAACAGTGGCATCGCCGAGATGGTGGGCGAATTCCTCGAACGGCGCGGCTACACCGTCGATTTCGCCGGCGACGGGGTGAGCGGCCTGCACCTGGCCGTCACCAACAGCTACGACGTGATCGTGCTGGACCTGATGTTGCCGGGCATGGATGGTCTGGATGTCTGCCGCAAGCTGCGCGGCGAAGCAAAGAAATCCACGCCGGTGTTGATGCTGACCGCGCGCGACACGCTGGAAGACAAACTGGTGGGTCTCGACGCGGGCGCGGACGATTACCTGGTCAAGCCGTTCGAACCGCGCGAACTGGAAGCGCGCATCCGCGCGTTGATCCGGCGCGAGCGGCGGCAGGTTTCCAGCGAGGTTTACCAGGTCGGCGGCCTGGTGCTGGATACCGCAACGCTCAGGATCACGCGCGATGGCGAGGAAATGCAGGTTTCCCCGATCGGTCTGAAACTGCTGGCCATCCTGATGCGCGAATCGCCGCGCGTAGTGTCGCGCCACGACATCGAACGCGAAATCTGGGGCGACATGCTGCCCGATTCCGACACCCTGCGTTCGCATCTGTACAACCTGCGCCGCGTGGTGGACAAGCCTTACGCGAAGCCGCTCGTCCACACCATCCACAGTGCGGGATACCGGGTTGCCGACCTGGATGCCGAGGCGGAAGCCAGCGCCTTGGCCTCGGGCCGCTGACGGCCGCGGCTTGCGCGGCATCCATCGCGGCGCCCACAATCCGGCACACACTGGATATCGCAGGCAGGCTCTGCGCATGGCCCGTTATACGAGCATCGGCCACCGTTTCTGGGTGATGTTTTCGCTGTGGGTGGCGGCGATCAGCGTGGTCACGGCATTGGGCGTGTATGCGGCCGCCAGT
This sequence comes from Rhodanobacteraceae bacterium, assembly GCA_035249465.1. GTDB lineage: Bacteria > Pseudomonadota > Gammaproteobacteria > Xanthomonadales > Rhodanobacteraceae > 66-474. The sequence goes on from DATFGL010000091.1 coordinate 10,426, forward strand.
TCCAGCCGCAAGGCCATCGCCCGCCAGGAGCTGGATCGCGAAAGCGTTTATTACTCGCAGCAGCTGGCGCGCGATCCCGCCGCGCCCCTGCCGGATACCTGGTTGCTGCGCGGTTTCCTGCGCCCGCCAGGTGGCGATACGGGCGCGGTGCCCGCGCGCTTCGCGAACCTGGCGCCCGGTTACCACCAGATCGCCCAGCCCGACGGTACCGAAGGCACGGTGCTGGTGTCCGATACGCCGCGTGGCCGGCTGTTCCTGCTGTTCAACAACGACCGGCCCAACAGCGTGGTGATGCTGTTCGGGTTGATTCCCGTCGTGTTGGTGGTGCTGATCATCTATCTGGCCACCTGGCTGACCTATCGAGCTTCGCGCAAGGCGCTGTCGCCGGTGATCGCACTGGCCAAGGTGGTTCGGCGCTGGAATCCGGACCATCCCGATCCCGCTTCGCTGGCGCCCGACCGGCTGCCCGCCGCCAGCGACAGCGACGTGGAGGTGCTGGTGGCCGCGCTCTACAACTTCGCCAACCGGCTGGATGCGTTCGTCGAGCGCGAACGCAACTTCACCCGCGACGCCAGCCACGAACTGCGCACGCCGCTGACGGTGATGAAGATCGCGGTCGACGTGCTGGCCGACGAGGACATGAGTCCGTTCGCGCAGCGCTCGCTGGCGCGGATCAGGCGCTCCGTCCGCGAGATGGAGGCGCTCATCGAAACCTTCCTGGTGCTCGCGCGCGAATCCGATGCCGGCCTGCGCGACGAGGATTTCCTCGCCAACGATGTGGTTGCTGCCGAGGTCGCGCGTTACCGCGAGCTGCTCGCCGGCAAGCCGGTGCAACTGGTGATGGTCGAGCATGCGCGCTTCGCGCTGCACGCGCCGCCGCGGGTGTTCGCGGTGATGATCGGCAACCTCATCCGCAATGCCTGCCTGTACACCGAACAGGGCGGCGTCACCGTCGAAGTGGAGGCGAACGATGTGCGCGTCGCCGATACCGGCAGTGGAATGAGCGAGGAAGACCTCGAACGCGCGTTCCAGCCGTTTTACCGGGGCAGTCGCACCGGCCGCCGCGGGCATGGCATCGGGCTCGCGATCGTGCGCCGCATCGCTGACCGTTACCACTGGCAGGTCACGCTGGAAAGCGCGCTGGGCAAGGGCACCACTGCGACCGCCCATTTCCCGGCCGCGCAACCGCCCGATGCGGCGTTGCCCGGGCCCGTTGCAGCCAGGGAACAGATGACGCATGACGAAACCGCACGCTGAACCGCACGGTGCGCCGCCGATGTTGCTCGTCCACGGTGGTGCGGGCGTGATGCGTCGCGACATGGATTCGGATACCGAGCATGCCTCGCGCGCCGCGCTTGCGGAGGCGCTGCGGCGCGGTCATGCATCGCTTGCGGCAGGCGGCTCGGCGCTGGACGCAGTGACCGCGGCGGTCGTGGTGCTGGAGGATGCTCCGTACTTCAACGCCGGCCACGGCGCGGTGTTCACGCACGACGGGATCAACGAGCTCGACGCCGCGATCATGGATGGCGCGACGCTGCGCGCGGGTGCGGTGGCGGGCGTGCGCCACGTGCGCAATCCCGTTCTGCTGGCGCGCGCGGTGATGGAACGTTCGCCGCACGCGATGCTGGCGGGCGAAGGCGCCGAAGCGTTCGCGCGCGAACAGGACATCGCGCTGGTCGATCCGGATTACTTCCGAACCGAGCGGCGTTGGCGCGAGTTGCAGGCCGCCCGGCGTCAGGCCAGCCGCAACGAGCGCGTCGATCATTTCGGCACCGTGGGCGCCGTCGCGCTGGACGCGCGCGGACGGCTGGCCGCTGCCACGTCGACCGGCGGCATGACCGACAAGCGCTGGGGCCGCGTTGGCGATTCGCCGGTGATCGGCGCGGGCACTTACGCGAATGCGGCTTGCGCGATGAGCGGCACCGGCTGGGGCGAGTTCTACATCCGCACCGCGGCCGCGCATGCGGTGTGCATGCGCGTGGCGGCGATGCGGCAAGCAGTGGGCGAAGCAGCCGAAGCGGTGATCAACGAAGAAATCCCCGCGCTCGGCGGCAGTGGTGGTGCGATCGTGCTGGGCGCGGACGGCACGTTCGCGATGCCGTTCAACACCGACGGCATGTTTCGCGGCCATATCGGCGGCGACGCCGAACCGCGGGTGGCGATCTGGCCGCACGAGCGCGTGTAGTGTTGCGCGACGTGCAGGCGGTGCGCGGTTCTGCGACCATCGGCGCGTGAATCCGGTGGATCCCGCACCATGACCGCGCCCTCGCAGCCGCTGCCTACCCATTACCATAACCGCGGCATGCACGCGGGTTTCTGGCGGCGCGCAGTTGCATGGCTGATCGATGGGCTGATCCTCTCGCCGGTCTTCGTGCTGCTGTATCTGGTCGTCGTGGGTCCGTCCGCGGTGCCTCAGGCCATGCAGCCGGGCGGCATGGTTCCGTTTCGCGTATTCCCTTCGCTGTGGTTCGCGTGGCTCCTGGTTCCCTGGTTGTATTACGCGTTGTGCGAGGCTTCGGCATGGCAAGCCACGCCCGGCAAACTGGCGCTGGGCCTCCGGGTCACCGACGAGTATGGGCGCAGGATCGGATTCGGTCGCGCCACCGGGCGCTTCTTCGGCAAGTTCTTGTCCGGCGCGATCCTGGACATCGGCTACATGCTGGCCGGCTGGACCGAACGCAAGCAGGCCTTGCACGACTTGATGGCGGGTTGCTGCGTGGTGCGCAAGGGGGGATTCCTCGTCTGGCAAAACCGCGAAGCGGCCGCATCGGATTCCGCAACCACGACAATGCTGCCACGACCCGGAATGCCGGGTTGGGGCATCGCGCTGGTCGTGGCCGGTGTTTGCGTGTTCCTGCTGCTGCCGGCCGCGGCGATCCTTGCCGCGCTGGCGATCCCGACGTACCAGAGCTACACCGTGCGCAGCGAGGTCGCGCAAGGCCTCCACATGACGGGTCGCGCACGTTCGCTGATCGCCGAATACATCGGCCAGCGCGGCGCATTGCCCGACGACAACGGCGCATTGGGATTGCCGAAACCCGAGGCGATCCATGCGCGTTATGTCAGCAGCGTGCGCGTGACCGGCGGCAAGGTGGTGGTGACCTACGGCAATCAGGCGAACCTGCTTATCCGCGGCGGCCACGTGGTGATCGCGCCGGTGGGCGACGCTGCTGCGCTGCACTGGCGGTGCAGCAGTCCCGACATCCGCGATCGATACCTGCCCGAGGGTTGCCGCTGAGCGGGGGTTTCTCCAGAATCCGTGGCTCCGGGGGATTCGACACACAGGGGAGCGACGATGGAACCGATGCCGGCAGGTGGCGCACAGGCGCTGCCCGATCATCTGCACGCGCCGTTGCTGCACGCGGGATTCTGGCGCAGGTTCGCGGCGTACGTCATCGATATGCTGATCCTGGGCGCGGCGGTGTTCGTGTTGTACATGCTGTTCGTTTTCGTCGTGATCGTCCCGGCTGCCGCATCCGGCGGACGTCACGTCAACGACGCGGCGATCGGCGCGTCGATGCTGATGGCATGGCTGGCGGTCATCGTGGCGCAGTGGCTGTATTTCGCGCTGTGCGAATCGTCCGCATGGCAAGCGACGCCGGGCAAGATGGCCCTCAACATGTGCGTGACCGACACGTACGGGCGGCGCATCGGTTTCGGCCAGGCCACCGGGCGCTATTTCGGCAAGATCCTCTCCAGCTTCATTTTCGACATCGGATTCATGATGGCCGGCTGGACCGCGCGCAAGCAGGCGCTCCACGATCTGATGGCGAACTGCTGCGTGGTGCGCAAGGAAGGACTGGCGGCGTTCGAGCGCGGCGATCTGGATCGCGGCGCCGCGCAGGCGGGTGCCGCCATGCCGGGATGGGCCATTGGCCTGATCGTGGTCGGCGCTCTTTTCTTCACGGTCGTGCCCGTCGTCGCCATCCTGGCGGCCATCGCGATTCCCGCTTATCAGAACTACCTGGTTCGCGCGCAGGTTGCAGAAGGGATGACGCTGTCGGGCGGCGCGAAGGTCGCGGTGGGCGAATACCTGGGCGCGCGCGGCTCGCTTCCCGCCGACAACACCGCCGCGGGCCTCGCCGATCCGGATACGTTGAATGGCCAATACGTGAGCAGCGTGCAGGTGCAGAACGGCAGCGTGATCGTGACGTTCGGCGGCCGCGCCAACCAGGCGGTCGCGGGCGACCACCTGGTGTTCAGTCCGTATGGAAGCCGCGGCGCCGTGCAGTGGCGTTGCGGCAGCCCGGATATCCAGGCGAAGTATCTGCCGCTGGCCTGTCGTGATCGCAGCGACGTCATCCCGGTGGATTGAGTTTCAATACTCGAGATGTGCGCGGATGCCGATGAAGCGCGCCGGCCCGCGGTCACGGTTGTAGCCGGGATTCCGGATGAACTGGAAGTCGGGGCTCAGCGTGACATGTGGGAATAGCTGGATCGCGTAATAGGCCTCCGCGATTTCCTCGTGCCCGTAGTCGAGCCGCCCGTCGCATAGCAGGAATCCGCAACCGCCCGCGGCGAGGTAGTCGCGATGGTCGCGTGACAAGGCATTCATGCCGACGGCGATGCCGAGCCGATCCTGCGGGCGGTGCCAGTGCACGCCCGAAACCTGCGCGCCAAGGCTGGCGTCGCGATCGACCTCGGTGAACACGAACGATTCGGTATGGCCGTCGTTCCAGCCATAGCGCGCGAACAGGCCGGTATCGCCACCGTCCGCGAGCGGCAGTTCGGCGTTGACCGCGTAACCGTATTTGTGGCGGCCGTCGCGATCGTCGGAATGGATGTCGGGCGTGCGCCCGGTCGCCGCGGCGACGAGCAACGCGTCGCGGTACACGCCCATGCGCGCGATGTTGCGATAGACCAGCAGTCGCAGCGCCCAGCTGTCCGGCGATTCCCGCAAGGTGAGTTGCATCTGTTCGCCGCGCGCGCGCTTCAGCGGCGCTTCCAGCGTCTGGCCGTTCGCGTGCGTGGGCATCTGGTACACGCCGTAACGCAATGTCCAATGCGGATTCACCCAGGCGGCCATCGCGCCGTTGGTGTAGCCGCGCGTGTCGGCGGCGTAGTCCCAGGCCAGCGCGTTGAAGAACGCGCCGTCCATGAATTGCGTGCGCGCACTGTTGGCGTAACGGTTCTTGTCGAAGTCGTCGCCGGGCGTCATGCGACCGAGCTTGGCTTCGACGTGGCGATCGGACTCGGTGCCTGGCAGTTGATCCTGTGCGCGTTCGACGGCGTGCGTCGCGCCGCCCAGTGGCAGCGTCCAGCGCAGATACCGGCGCGCGACGTAGGCACGCTTGCCGAGCCCGGCATTGCCGGAATGCACCACGTCGCCATTGACGATCGCCCCGACACCGGTAGCGCCGCTGACGCCCTCGCCCTTGAACATCTCGAGGTCGAAGTAGTACTGGAAATGCGCCGGCAGTTGCACGCCGAAATACGCACCGAAGGTGTGCGACTGCTCGGTGTCGCCGCCGGACGTCAGGCTCAGGGGTCCCGCATAGGGCGAGCGCAGCGCATCCTGGTGCTGGTCGATGAAGGTGTATTGCGCACCCAGCAGTTGCGGCACGAACAACAGGCGCGCTGCGGTGTCGTCGGCTTGCGCGATGCCGGGGAGCGCGAGCAGCGCGGCGAGGATGATGCAACGAAGATTCATGGCTCACCTCCGATCCGGCGGGACGGAGGCGAGCGGAGCCAGCTACAACGAGTGGCCCGCCCGCGCGATCCTGCGGGTCGTGTTCGGGTTTTCAATGGCCAAGGCAGACGCGCGCCCGAAGGGGCAAACGGCTGCGTTGGTACTCGGGTAGCTGTCCATTAGGATGTCTGAAAGGAAAACGAAAGCCTGCGGCGAACCACGGGCGCGCGCAAGGTAGGCGCGTCCCGAATCTTTGTCAACGAAAATCTTGCGACCGAAAAGAAAACGGCACCCGGGGTGCCGTTTCGTTTTGCGGTACGTTACGCCGCCTGCCGCGATGCGCGCTTGCGATCGTTTTCGGTGAGGTGCTTCTTGCGCAGGCGGATCTGCCTGGGCGTGACTTCGACCAGTTCGTCGTCGTCGATGAATTCCAGCGCCTGTTCCAGCGACAGCCGCACCGGCGGCGTCAGGGTCAGCGCATCATCCTTGCCGGAGGCGCGCACGTTGGTGAGCTGCTTGGCGCGCAGCGCGTTCACGGTGAGGTCGTTGTCCTTGGCATGGATGCCGACCAGCTGGCCTTCGTAGATTTGCACGTTGGCATCGATCAGCATGCGGCCGCGGTCCTGCAGGCCCCACAGTGCGTAGGCGGGGGCCGGACCGGTGCCGTTGGAAATCATCACGCCGTTGGCGCGCTTGCCGATCACGCCATCCGAGCGCAGTCCGTAATGGTCGAACACGTGGAACATCAGGCCGGTGCCTGCGGTGAGCGTGCGGAATTCGGTCTGGAAACCGATCAGGCCGCGTGCGGGGATCATGTACTCCAGGCGCACCCGGCCCTTGCCGTCCGGCTCCATGTTGCGGATCTGCGCACGGCGGGTGCCGAGCTTTTCCATCACGCCGCCCTGGTATTGCTCTTCGAGGTCGACGACCAGTTGCTCGTACGGTTCCTGCAATGCGCCGTCGATTTCGCGAACGATCACTTCCGGGCGCGACACGGCGAGTTCGTAGCCCTCGCGGCGCATGGTTTCGATCAGGATGGAAAGGTGCAGTTCGCCACGGCCCGAAACCTTGAACTTGTCGGGATCGATCGTGTCCTCGACCTTGAGCGCGACGTTGTGCAGCGTCTCGCGGGTCAGTCGCTCGCGGATCTGGCGCGAGGTCAGGAACTTGCCGCCGGACAAATCCTTGTTGCCGGCGAAGGGCGAGTTGTTGACCTGGAAGGTCATGCTGATGGTCGGCTCGTCCACGGTCAGCGCGGGCAAAGCCTCGACCACCGACGGGTCGCAGATGGTGTCGGAAATGCCGAGGTTCTCGATGCCGGAAATCGCGATGATGTCGCCGGCCTGCGCTCCGGAGACTTCGCGGCGCTCCAGGCCCATGAAGCCCATCACCTGGAGGATCTTGCCGTTGCGACGCTTGCCCTCGTGATCGACGACCGTGACCGGCATGTTGGTGCGCACCTGGCCACGCTGCACGCGGCCGACACCGATCAAGCCGACGTAGCTCGAATAATCGAGCGACGACACCCGCATCTGGAACGGGCCGTCGAGGTCAACCTGCGGCGGCTGCACGTGCCTGGTGATCGCTTCGAACAGCGGCGTCATGTCGCCAGAACGCACGCCGGGTTCCAGCCCCGCGTAACCGTGCAGCGCGGAAGCGTACACGATCGGAAAATCGAGTTGTTCCTCGTTGGCACCGAGGCGGTCGAACAGATCGAAAGTCTGGTTGACGACCCAGTCCGGGCGCGCGCCGGGGCGGTCCACCTTGTTGACCACCACGATGGGTTTGAAGCCCATCTGGAACGCCTTCTGCGTCACGAAGCGTGTCTGCGGCATCGGGCCGTCCATCGCATCGACCAGGATCAGCACCGAATCGACCATCGACAGCACGCGCTCGACTTCGCCGCCGAAGTCGGCGTGTCCGGGCGTGTCCACGATGTTGATGCGCCATTCCTCGCCGCGCGGATCGGTCCAGCGGATCGCGGTGTTCTTCGAAAGGATCGTGATGCCGCGCTCGCGTTCCAGGTCGTTGCTGTCCATCACGCGGTCGGGCACGGCGGCGCGTTCCGACAGGGTGCCGGATTGCTTCAGCAGCTGATCGACCAGCGTGGTCTTGCCGTGGTCGACGTGGGCGACGATCGCGATGTTGCGGAGGTTCTGGATGGACATTGGGGCACGCGAAACGGCCGCAGCATGCGGCCGGGGAAGGGGAAAAAGGGCGGCATGACAGGCCGCAGACACGCATTATACCTGTGATCGTGATTCGGCGCCGGATGGAGGCGGGCAGATCGTTCAGGCTGGTAGACTGGAACGTTTCCCGGACAGGACCACTCATGAGCCTCACCGCAACCTTTCAGACCTCCAAAGGCCCGATCCACGTGCGCCTGTTCGACGACAAGGCGCCACTGACGGTCGCCAATTTCGTCAACCTCGCGCAGCGCGGGTTCTACGACGGCCTGAACTTCCATCGGGTGATCGCCGATTTCATGATCCAGGGCGGCTGCCCGCTTGGCACCGGCACCGGCGGTCCCGGTTACAAGTTCGAGGACGAATGCCGTGCGGACCTGAAACACGATCAACCGGGCAAGCTCTCGATGGCCAACGCCGGACCGGGCACCAACGGCAGCCAGTTTTTCATCACGCATATCCCGACGCCGTGGCTGGACGGCAAGCACACCGTGTTCGGGGAAGTCGCCGCCGCGGACGACCAGAAAGTCGTGGATGCGATCAAGCAGGGCGACGCGATCGAGAAGATCACGATCGGGGGTGACACCGCGCCGCTGCTGGCCGCACAGGCTGATCGCATCAAGCGGTGGAATGCGGCGCTCGACGCGCGCTGAGTCGCACCGTTCGCAAGTGAAAACGGGCGGCTCTGGGCCGCCCGTTCTTGTTTCCTGAAGCGCGCGTTCAGGCCGTTGCGCCGCCTCCGCCCTTGCGTTTGATTGCCGTGTAGATCACCAGCAGGATGATCGCGCCGACCACCGAGGCGATGAAATGCACGATGCCGGTCGGGCCCCACCAGCCGATCTGCTCGCCGACCCAGGTTGCAAGTACCGAACCGATGATGCCGATGATGATGGTGAGTATCCATCCTGCCGGCGCGTGATCGCGGTCGAAGAACTTGGCGATGACGCCGATGATGAAACCGATGATGATCATCCAAAGCCAGTGCATAACCACACCTCCGCTTGTTGATGAGAGTCGTCGGATCAATTGCGTGGCCCGTCGCAAGGCGAACCGTAGGCGAGCCTAGCACCGTTCGCGTGCGGTGGAGCGATATCGATCTTGCTGCACGGGGTGCCGAGGCATGCGTGGTAGAATTGCGAGCTGACTTCAGCAGGCATTCGACGAGGCGTCCCATGTTGAAACTCGCTGCGCGCACCGGCCGCGCCAAGCCCAGTGCGATCATGGTGATCGCCGACACCGCCAGACAGCTGAAGGCGGAAGGCAAGGATGTCGTCAATTTCTCGATCGGCGTTCCCAACTTCCTGCCGGGCGATCACGTGTACCAGGCCGTGCGCGACTGGATGCCGCGTGACAGTGGCGCCTACGGCAGCAATCGCGGCGCGCCCGCGTTGCTCGACGCCATCGTCGCGCACTACAAGCAGAGCGGTCTGGACGGCTATACGCGCAACAACGTCACCGTGGGCATCGGCGCCAAGCAGGTGCTGTACAACCTGTGCGAAGCGTTGCTCGACGAGGGTGACGAGATCGTGTTCGCGGCGCCGTACTGGACCAGCTACGTCGACATCGCGGAGATCCTCGACGCGAAGATGACCATCCTGCCGTGTCCGCCGGAACAGCACTACAAGCTCACCCCGGCGCAGCTCGACAAGGCGCTGGCGTCGAGGCCCAAGGTGTTCCTGTTCAACAACCCGTCCAACCCGACCGGGATGGTGTACACGCGCGATGAAGTCGCGGCGCTTGCAGAGGTGCTGGTGAAGCATCCGGACACCTGGATCATCGCCGACGACATCTACAACCGGCTGGTGTTCGACGGCATCGGCTACCACAACGTCGTGCAGTTCAAGCCGGAACTGCGCGCGCGCACCTTCATCATGGATTCGCTGTCCAAGACCTACGGCATGCCGGGTTGGCGCGTGGGTTTCGTGGCCGGGCCCGAGGCCGGCGTGAAGGCTCTGGTGACGCTCAATTCCAACCACATCACCTGCCTGCCGGAAATCGTCACCGAGGCCGCGATCGCGGCGCTGACGGGCCCGCAGGACGTGCCGAACGCCAAGCGCGAGGATTTCTCGAATCGCCGCGATGAGGTCGTCAACACGCTGCTCAGGATTCCCGGCGTGAAGTGCCCGCGTCCGCAAGGCGCGTTCTATGCGTTCCCGGATATTTCGGTCGCGTTCGGCAAATCGCACAAGGGCAAGCCGATCGCCAACGACGTCGATTTCTGCAAGGCGTTGCTGGAAGACAAGTTCGTCGCGACGGTGCCGGGCTCGGCCTTCGGCGAACCACGCAGCCTGCGCATCTCCTATACCTGCGCACCGGAGCAACTGAAAAAGGGCCTGGCGCGCATCCAGCAATTCTTCGATGAATTGACCTGACAACGATTCCCTCTCCCTCCGTGAGAGGGTGCCCGAAGGGCGGGTGAAGGCCGCGTCGCGCGCGGTCCGCCGTGGCCCGGATTCTTACCTTCGTCCATCCGGCGTTGGCTGCCCTTGAAGGAGTTGAACACATGAAAGCACCCGTCCGCGTTGCAGTCACCGGCGCCGCCGGCCAGATCGGCTACGCCCTGCTGTTCCGCATCGCCGCCGGCGACATGCTCGGCCCAGACCAGCCGGTGATCCTGCACCTGCTGGAGATCACGCCCGCACTGCCGGCCTTGAACGGCGTGGTGATGGAACTCGACGATTGCGCGTTCCCGCTGCTCGCGGGCGTGGTCGCGACCGACGACGCCAACGTCGCGTTCAAGGACGTCGATTACGCGCTGCTGGTCGGCGCGCGCCCGCGCGGCCCCGGCATGGAGCGCAAGGACCTGCTTTCCGCCAACGGCGCGATCTTCGGCCCGCAGGGCAAGGCGCTGAACGCGCACGCGAAGCGCGACGTCAAGGTGCTTGTTGTCGGCAATCCGGCCAACACCAACGCGCTGATCGCGCAGGCGAATGCACCCGATCTCGATCCGAAGTGCTTCACCGCGATGGTGCGCCTCGACCACAACCGCGCCAAGGGTCAGCTCGCCGCCAAGACCGGTACGCACAACACCGATGTCGCGAAGATGATCATCTGGGGCAATCACTCGTCCACCCAGTATCCGGACATCCATCACGCGGCGGTGAAGGGCAAGCCCGCGCTGTCGCTGGTCGACCAGGCCTGGTACGAGAAGGAATTCATCCCGACCGTGCAGCAGCGCGGCGCGGCGATCATCAAGGCGCGCGGTGCGTCGTCCGCGGCGTCGGCAGCCAGCGCCGCGATCGACCACATGCGCTCGTGGGCGCTCGGCACCGCCGAGGGTGACTGGGTGTCGATGGGCATTCCATCCGACGGTTCCTACGGCATCAAGCCCGGCGTGATCTACGGTTATCCGGTGACCTGCAGGAACGGCAGGTACGCGATCGTGCAGGGTCTGGAAATCGGCGCGTTCTCGCGCGCGCGCATGGATGCCACCGACAAGGAACTCCGCGAAGAACGTGCTGCGGTCGAACACTTGCTCGGCTGAGCGCACCGGTTTGCATGGGATTGAACGGACGGCCCACGGCCGCCCGTTCGCGTTTCGCGGTGGCTCAACCGTGATGCGCGGTCCGGGCTTCCGCGCGCCCGACCTGGTCGTCCACCAGTGCCGCGACCACGATGTCGCTGCCGACGTTCACGGTGGTGCGCGCCATGTCGAGGATGCGGTCCACGCCGATGATGATTCCGATGCCCTCCGGTGGCACCGAAAAGCTCGCCAGCAGTCCCGCGACCAGCGGCAATGAGCCGCCCGGGATACCGGCCACGGCCACCGCGCTCAACACCGCCAGCAACATCAGCACCGCTTGCTGGGCCAGGCTCAGTTCGATGCCGAAAATCTGTGCGATGAACAGCACCGTGCAGCCTTCGAACAAAGCCGTGCCGCTCATGTTCATGGTCGCGCCGAGCGGCAGCACGAAGCCTGAGGTGCTGGGCCGCAGCTTCAGTTCCTCGCCGGCGACGGCCAGTGCGGTGGGCAGCGTGGCGTTGCTGGAACTGGTCGAGAACCCGGTCACCAGCACCGGCCGGATCTGCCGGAAGAAGGTACGCGGCGAGCGCCTGCCTATCGCCCACAGCCACACCGACATCGTGCCGAACAGATGCAATGCCAGCGCGGCGATGCAGGCCACGACGAAGATCGACAGCGACAGCAGCACGTCCAGCCCGACCTTGACGATCACGCTGTAGATCATCGCCGGCACCGCGTAGGGCGCGAGCTCGAGGGCCATGTCGACGATGCGCGTCATCAGTTCGGCAATGTCGTCGAGGTTGTCGCGGATGCGTTGTCGCCGCTCCTCGTTGAGTTGCATCGCGGCCACGCCGACCAGGATCGCGAACAGGATCAACGGCAGCACGTCGCCCAGTGTCGCGCGACTGGAACCCGCGACCGCCCCGACCAGGTTGCGCGGCATGAACATTTCGACCAGCGTCGCGGGCGTGATTGCCGGTTGCCCGGTGCGCGTTGCGATGGCCTTTTCCGCGCTGCCGCCGTACTCGGTGAGCAGCTGCGAGGTGGCCGCCTGGCTCATGTGCCCGCCCGGGTTCACCACGTTCATCATCACCAGACCGATGGCGACGGCGATCAGCATGTTGGCGAAGAACAGCACGAAGGTGCGCGCGGCCAGCGGGCCGAGTTTGCCGGGGCGGCCGAGCTGGCACACGCCCGACGCGAGCGAGGCGAATACCAGCGGGATCACCACGAAGAACAGCATCCGCAGGAACACCTGCCCGAACGGATCGAACAGCGCGCCCGATACCTTCTGCATGAAGACGAGAAGCGCCGGGAACGGCACGCCGAGACCGAGCGTAGCCAGCGCCGCGACCACGCCGACGACCAGGCCCCAGAGGATGCGGGTCGCGAGCGGCATCGGGGGCGATTTTTTCGGCATGCACGGAACTGTATGGGGCGCGGCCGCCCCTGTCATCCCGCAACCGTCACCGTTGCAGGACGCGAAACGCAAAGGGCATCCGGACCGGAATGCCCCGAGGATGCCGGGGCCGGCTCGTGCCGGGCACCCGGCGTATTGGTATGCTGATGTCGCGGCTGCCGATGCAGCTCGCGTTGACCGGTGCTGTGCTACCGGCTCGATGGCGCAACGCGCGCTGCGCGTTCCCGCGTCGGTTGTCGGGCGAGCGAGGGAGACGCGAAGCCCGCGACAGGGTTGTGGATACGAGCGGCACGGGGAGCGGGCAATGACAAAGTCCTGGTTGCGCGAGTTGCGCCGGCGCTACGTGTTCCGCGTAGCCGTGGCGTACGCCGTGGTCGGCTGGCTGCCGATCCAGGTCGCCACGCAGGTTTTCCCGTTCTTCCACTACGCCACCGCGATCACGCCCTCGTTGCTGCGCGAAGATCCGGCGTGGAATCCGCTTCGCAACGATCCACGTTTCCAGGCATTGCTGAAGACATTCTCCGACACGAGTTCCATCCATTCGGCGATGCCTTCGGCCCATGGGTGAATTC
>DATFGL010000092.1:0-15158 GCA_035249465.1 Rhodanobacteraceae bacterium
CGCATCGCCGAGTTCGACCGGAAGTTTGCGGGCCGCGATGTGCCGCGTCCCGCCGAATGGGGCGGCTATCGCGTCGTGCCCGACCTGGTCGAGTTCTGGTACGCGGGCGAACACCGCTGGAACGAACGCCATCGCTGGGAGCTCTCCGAGGGCGCGTGGCATGAACGCCTGTTGTATCCGTGATGCGTGGGCGAGCCGGGGCTGGCGCCAGGCACCACGGACGGTTCGTGCATGACTCTGCGGAAACCGGTATGTCGCATGGACCACAGCGAATCGTTTGCCTCACGGAAGAGCCGACCGAGGTGTTGTATGCCCTCGGTGAACAGGATCGCATCGTCGGCATTTCCGGCTTCACCGTGCGGCCCCCGCGCGCGCGAAAAGAGAAGCCCAGGGTTTCCGCGTTCACCAGCGCGAAGATCGAAAAGATCCTTGCGCTGCGGCCGGACATCGCCATCGGGTTTTCCGACATCCAGGCCGACATCGCGCGGGACCTGATCAAGGCCGGCATCGAAGTGTGGATCAGCAACCATCGTTCGGTGGACGGCGTCATCGACTACGTGCGCCGGTTGGGTGCGCTGGTCGGCGCCCACGACAAGGCCGCCGCGTACGCGCGTGAACTTGAAGCGCATGTCGAGCACGTGCGTGCGCAGGGCGCTGCGTTGCCACGGCATCCGCGCGTGTATTTCGAGGAGTGGGACGAGCCGCCCATCACCAGCATCCGTTGGGTCGCGGAATTGGTCCGCATCGCCGGTGGCGAGGACGTGTTTCCGGAGCTGGCGAACGAATCGCTGGCGAAAAACCGTATCCTCGCCGATCCTGCCGAAGTGGTCCGGCGCAGCCCCGACATCATCCTTGCCTCCTGGTGTGGCAAGAAATTCCAGCCGGCCGCGGTGGCCGCGCGCGCGGGATGGGACGCGATCCCGGCCGTGCGCGACGGCGAGTTGCATGAAATCAAGTCACCGATCATCCTGCAACCCGGTCCGGCGGCGTTGACCGACGGACTCGACGCGCTGCATGCGGTGATCGCCCGCTGGGCGCGCACGCACGCCTGAATTCTTCAGTTTTCTCCGCACGCCGCTTCTTTATCAAGAGCTGTTTCGCTCGCCTTCGGCACGCGAGTGACTTTCTGTTTTGGCAGAAAGTCACCAAAGACCATTGCGCCTGCGGCGGTGATCTCGACAACGTCCTGTTGTCTCGACTGCCCTTGCCGCTTGCCGATCGCGCGCCGGCGCGAACTCCTGCATCCATGCAGTCGGACATGCGCGCCTTGCTCGCGCGATCGGCTGTGCGGCTGCGGCACCGCCAACGGCGCGGTTGTCGCTCTTCTACCGGCCATCCATGGCCTCGCTCGGAGCACGACGAATCAATTTGCTTCGGTCCATCCTGCGCGCAGGAAGCGCGCCAAATGGGGCCCCTCGGACACGGCGAGCGGACGACGGGCAGGTCCGAAGGATGGCGCACAGGATGTGCGCCAGTTCGCCGCAGGCCCAAGGATGGGCCGTCGGCGAACCCCGGCGGGTGCGAGCGAATCCGTAGCACAAGGATGTGCGAAGGGCGTGTTCGCGGGGTGGCCTTCTCTTTGGTGACTTTTCTCTTGGCCACGCAAGAGAAAGTCACCCGCGCGCCTGGATGCGCGCGGAAAAAGACAGGGATGTCCATCAATCTCGCAAACGCACGCAGTCAGATGGTGTGCCCGACGTTCAACAACCACGCCACGATCACCGTCTGGATCAGCAGGATCACCAATATCGCCAGCACCGGTGAAAGGTCGAAGCCGCCGAGCAGGGGCAGCACCTTGCGAAAGGGCTTCAGCACCGGTCCGACGATCTTGCCGAGCAGCGGCACCAGCGGATTGCGCGCGTCGATGTTGACGTAGCTGAGCAACGCCCACGCGAAGATCATGATCAGATAAACGATCATGAAGAAATTCAGCAGATCGGCCACGCCCAGCACCAGCGTGCCCACGTTCGACGCCCAGAAATCGCCCGCGACGAACCGCAGCAGAAGGTTCTTGACGACTTCCAGCACCCACCCGATCAGAAGTGCCGCGAGGTTGATGCGCCGCCAGGTCGGGATCACGCGCCGCAACGGCGTCAGGATCGGGTTGGTGGCGCGGTACAGGAATTGACAGATCGGGTTGTAGAAATCGGCGCGCACGGCTTCCGCGAGCAGGCGGAACACGAACAGCGCGATCGCGCAGCCGAACGCGAACTGGATCAGCAGGGCCAGTGCATTGGCGAGGTACATCATTGCCTGGTATCCATTTCCGCGGACATTTCCGCGCCGCGCCGCTTCGCCGCATCCAGTGCACGCTCCACCAGCGCGCGGAAACCGCCTTGCTCGAAGGTATCCAACGCGGCGGCGGTGGTGCCGTGCGGGGATGTGACCCGCTTGCGCAATTCCGTCGCCGTCTCGGTGCCATCGGCCAGCATGTGTCCGGCACCCAGGCAGGTCTGCGCGGCCAGGGCGCGCGCGGTATCGCGCGGCAGGCCCAGTTGCACGGCGGCGTCTTCCATCGCTTCGACCAGCAGGAAGAAATACGCAGGGCCGGATCCGGAGAGCGCCGTCACCGTGTCCATCTGCGTCTCGTCGTCGATCCAGCGCACGATGCCCGCGGCGTCCAGCAGGCGTTCCGCCAGGGCGCGTTGCCCGGCATCGACATGGCGATTGGCGCAAAGGCCCGCGGCGCCGGCGCCGACCAGCGCGGGTGTGTTGGGCATGCAGCGCACGATCGCGTGGGTGTCGCCGAGCAGCCTTTCGATTTGTGCGATGCGGACGCCGGCCGCGATGGATATCACCAGCGGGTTGGCGCCGCGCAGCGGCCCGGCCAGCGCCGTGCACACCGCGTGCATGACCTGCGGCTTCACCGCCAGCACCACGCAATCGGCACCCGCGATGGCCGCGGCGTTGTCACTGAAGGTTGGTACGGCGAACTCGCGGGCCAGCGCCCCGCGCGCTTCCGCGCGCGGCTCGGCGACGGTGATTGCGGCGGGCGGCACGCCCCGCGCCAATTGCGCGCCGATCAGGCTGCGCGCCATGTTGCCGCCGCCGATGAAGGCGATGCGTGCATGTGCCGGGACCACCGGTTCGGACTTCGCGGACATGGGTGTGGGCGTGGCAATGATGGCGCCAAGCATAACAAGCCGCGCCGCATGCGCGCTCGCGGCCGGCTGTCAGGCCCTGCCCAACGCTGCCTTGCGCCTGAGCGCCCGCTGCGCCTTGCGTTCGCGCCGGCGGCGCGCCCACGAAGCGAATACCAGGTAGATCGCCGGGGTGGAAAGCAGGGTCAGGCTTTGCGAGAAGATCAGGCCGCCCAGCATCGCGACGCCAAGCGGGCGGCGCAGGTCGGCGCCGGTGCCGAAGCCGATCACCAGCGGCACCGATGCGAGAATCGCGACCATCGTCGTCATCATGATCGGCCGGAAGCGCACCAGGCAGGCTTCGCGCACCGCGTCCAGCGGCGTGCGGCCTTCGCGCTCGGCCACCAATGCGAAGTCGATCATCATGATCGCGTTCTTCTTCACCAGGCCGATCAGCAGGATCAGCGCCATGATCGCGACGATCGACATGGGCAGGCCGGTGACCTTCAGCGCCAGCAGTGCGCCGACGCCGGCGGCAGGCAGGGTGGAAAGGATCGTGACCGGGTGCACCAGGTTTTCGTACAGCATGCCCAGCACCAGGTACACGGCGAGGATGGCGCCGATCAGCAGCAGCGGCATCATCGTCATCTGCTGCTCGAAGCGGCGGAAGAAATCGCCCATGCCGAGCTTGATGTCGCCGGGCATGCGCATGTCGGCGATGGTCTTGTTGATCTGCTTCGTGGCATCGCCCATGGAGATGCCCGGCGCCAGGTTGAACGACAGCGACATGCTGGTCATCTGGTTGATGTGCTCGATCTGGCTCGGCGAAGTGGTGGATTCCTGGTGCGCGATCGCGCTGATCGGAATCATCTTGCCGCTGGACGAGCGCACGAAGATGCTGTTCAGCGCCGCGGGCGATGCGGTTTGCGTGGGCAGCGCGCTCAGCACCACCTGGTATTGATTGGTGTCGGAATAGATCGTCGAAATCTGGCGCTGGCCGAACGCGTTGTAAAGCGCGTCGTCCACAGCCGCCATCGACACGCCGAGGCTGATGGCCCTGGTGCGGTCCACCACCATGTTCTGCAGCAGCGAAGCTTCGTCGAGGTCGGTGCCGACGTCGCGGAACATCGGGTTCTTCTGCAACTGCGCCTGCAACTTCGGCAGCCATTCCTCCAGTTCGGTGGCGCTGTTGCTCTGCAGGTTCACGCTGTACTGGCCGCCCTGGCTGGTGCCGCCGCCCCCGCCACCGAGATCCTGCAACGCACGGAAGCGCACATTGAGGTCGGGGTAACGCGCGACCTTGGCCGACAGTCGCGCAACCACCTGATCGGTGGTGTCGACGCGGCCCTCGCCCAGCGGTTTCAACTGGATGCTGAACCAGCCGCTGGGGCCGCGCCGGCTGGTACCGACGGACGCGCCGACGTACTCGACGGCGGGATCCTGGCGCAGCATCTTCACCAGACCGCTGGTGCGCGTTTCCAGGTCGGTGAACGACATGGTCACCTCGCCGCTGGCCCGGCCCCAGATCAGGCCGGTGTCCTGTGGCGGAAAGCTGGTGAAGGAAATCGCATGGAACAGGTAGATGGTCAGCGCCAGCAGCAGCAGCGGCGTCCACGCCATCAACCTGGGATGCCTGTGCAGCGTCCAGTCCAGCGTGCGCGTGTAGACGGACAGCATGCCTGCATGGAAACCGTCGATCGCACGCGACAATTTCGACGGCCCGGATTCGCGGGTGTCGTGGTGGCGCAGGAAGCGGCCGCACAGGGCCGGCGTCAGCGTCAACGACACCAGCATCGACACGAAGATGGCCGCGATGATGGTGACCGTGAATTCGCGGAACCACATGCCGATGAAGGACGGTGCGAACAGGATCGGCATGAATACCGCGATCAATGAAGCGGTGATGGCAACGATGGTGAAGCCGATTTCCCTCGCGCCCTCCAGCGCGGCCTGCAGTCGCGGCTTGCCTTGGTCGAGGTGGCGGATGATGTTTTCGATCACCACGATCGCGTCGTCCACCACGAACGTCAGCGCGATCACCAGCGCCAGCAGCGACAGGTTGTCCAGCGTGTAATCCATCGCGTACATCACGATGAAGGCGCCGCACAGCGACATTGGCACCGCCGCGGAGGCGATCAGCGTGGGCGCGAGCCGGCGCAGGAATACCGCCATCGTCAGGATCACCATCGACAGGCTGATCAGCAGCGTGATCTGCACGTCGTTGACCGAGTTGCGGATGGTCGAGGTTTCGTCGAAGTACGGCGTGATCTGCGTGCCCGGCGGCACCAGGTTGCGCAGGCCGGGCAGCTCGTTCTTCACGCCATCCACCGTGGCAATCACGTTCGCGTCCGGCCGCTTGTACACCTGCAACTGGATCGAGCGCTTGCCGTTGAAGTACGCCGCCTGGAACTGATCCTGCGCGCCTTCATAGACATTCGCCACGTCGTGCAGGTACACCGGCATGCCGTTGTGGGTGGCGATCACGAGGTCGGCGAAGTCCTCGGCGGAATGCAGCTGATCGGTCGCGGTGATCGCGGTGGTGATCTCGCCATCGGTGAGGAAGCCTTGCGGCGAGGTCACGTTGGCGGCGGTGATCGCGTTGCGGATGTCGTTGGTGGACAAGCCGAGCGCCGTGAGCTTGTGCAGGTCGACATCCACCCGCACCGCCGGTTGCGCGCTGCCGGACACGTCCACCGACGCGACGCCCGGCAACTGGCTGAGGCGCGGTTGCAGCAGGGTGTTCGCGGAATCGAACAGCGCCGACATCGGCTGCGTGTCGGACGTCAGTGCCAGCGTGATCACCGGGTCGTCGTTCGGGTTGGCCTTGTGCCACTGCGGCATCGCAAGGCCGGCCGGCAGGTCCGGCACCGCCGCGTTGATCGCGGCATCGACCTGCTGTGCGGCGGCGTTGATGTCGACGTCTGAATCGAACAGCAGGATCACGAACGCGCTGCCGTTGGAGCTGCGCGAGTTCATCATGTCGACGCCCGGAATCTGGCCGAGGTGACGCTCCAGCGGCGCGGTCACGGTGGCCGCCATCGTGGTGGCGTTGGCGCCGGCCTCCGATGCCGACACCCAGATCGCCGGGAATGACACCTGCGGCAGGGCGCTGATGCCGAGCAGGAAATAGCACAGCATGCCGATCGCCAAAACGCCGGCCGCCATCAACGAAGTGCCGATGGGGCGTTTGACGAAGGGCGAGGAAATGTTCATGGCCTATCACCACCTTCGGAACGAAGGGGGTCGCCGCGCAGCGGCGGGAGGATGGCCGGCGGGAGACAGGGAGAAAACCGTGCAGCAACGCCCGAAGCCATCCCCCTCCTCGCGCTTCGCGCGCGTCCGCTCCCGCTCCGCCCTTCCTTTGGAAGGGGGAGGAAGAGCGAAGCAGCTTCGCGCGACAGACGAGTCATCACCGCTTGATCATTTTCCGCTCTCGGAAGCCAGCTCGGCATGCGGCTGCCCGCTGCGTTGCTGCAGCCAGTCGCTGAAGCGCTCCATGTACAGATAAATCACCGGCGTGGTGTACAGGGTCACCAGTTGCGACAGCAGCAGGCCGCCCACGATCGCCACGCCCAGCGGGCGACGCAACTCGGCGCCGATGCCATTGCCCAGCGCCAGCGGCAGCGCGCCGAACAGCGCGGCGAAGGTGGTCATCATGATCGGCCGGAAGCGCAGCAGGCAGGCGCGGCGGATCGCGTCGTGCGCGTTCATCCCGCGGCGCCGCGCGGTGATCGCGAAGTCGATCATCATGATCGCGTTCTTCTTCACGATGCCGATCAACAGCACGATGCCGACGATGCCGTCCACCGACAGCGGCATTCCGAAAATCATCAGCGCCAGCAGCGCACCGACGCCGGCCGGGGGCAATGTCGAGAGGATCGTCAGCGGATGGATGTAGCTTTCGTACAGGACGCCCAGCACGATGTAGATCACCACGATCGCCGCCAGCAGCAGCAATGCCTCATTGCCCAGCGACGAGGAGAATTCCGCGGCCTTGCCGATGAACTGCGCGCGCACCTGCGGAGGCAGGTTCAGCGACGACGTGGCGTTGTTGATCGCGTCCACCGCCTGCGACAGCGAGTAGCCGGGCGCGACGTTGAACGAGACGATCACCGCGGGCAGCTGGTTCTGGTGCGCGATCACCAGGGGTGCATCGGTGACGGTCGCGCTGGCCAGCGTGGACAGCGGCACGGTGTTGCCGCCGCCGAGCAGGATACCGGTGTTGGATTGCCCGATGCCGGTCGCGGTGGACGAGTTGGCCGACTTCAGCATGCCGAGGCTGGTGGCATTGGTGCCCGTCAGCGCGCCGCTGGAACCGTTCGAACGCACGGTCAGCATGTTCATGAGGTCGGAGCGGTTGCGGAACTGGGGCTCGACCTCCAGCACCACGCGGTACTGGTTCTGCTGGGTGAAGATGGTGGAAATCTGGCGTTGGCCGTAGGCGTCGTAGAGCGTGTCGTCGATGGTCTGCACCGGCACGCCGAGGCGGCTGGCGGCGGTGCGGTCGATGTCGAGTTTCAGCGCGCGCCCGTTCATCGCGAGGTTGTCGGATACGTCGGCCAGCTCCGGCAGCTGCTTCACAGCCTGCACCACGCGCTGCGCGTTCTTCGCGAGGTCATTGGAGTCGACCTCGGAAATCGCGTACTGGTATTCGGTCGGTGCGACGGTGGTGTCGAGCGTGATGTCTTGCACCGGCTTCAGGAACAGTTCCACGCCGGGGATGCCGGAGACGTCCCTTTGCAGGCTGGCCACGACCTCATCGAGGCTGCCGCGCTGGCCGCGCGGTTTCAGCACGATGCTCACCTGGCCCTGGTTGAGCGTCGGGTTGATCGAGCCAGCGCCGATGAAGGCGGACACGCCCGCGACAGCGGGATTCCTGCGCAGTGCGGCGGTGACGGCTTCGGTGCTGCGCGACATCGCCGGGAAGGCGATGTCGTTGTCGGCCTGGACGACGCCGGTGATCAGGCCGGTGTCCTGCTCGGGCAGCAGGTCCTTCGGGATCACCGCGTACAACAGCACGGTCACCGCGACCGACGCGGCCGCGACCAGGATGGTGGTGCGCCGGTGCACCAGCACCCAGTCCAGGCTGGATTCGTACCAACGCATCATCTTCGCGTAGAAACCGCGGCGATTTTCCATCGCCTCTTCGTCGCCGGTCGGCAGCGAACCCGGTTTCAGCAGGTACGCGCACATCATCGGCGTCAGCGTCAGGGACACGCCCATCGAAATCGCGACCGCGATGGTCAGCACCCACGCGAATTCATGGAACAGCCGCCCGGTGACGCCCGGCATCAGCAGCAACGGCAGGAACACCGCGATCAGCGAAACCGTCAGCGACAGCACCGTGAAACCGATCTCGCGCGAACCGATTTCCGCCGCCTCGCGGCCTTCCTTGCCCTGCTCGAGGTAGCGCACGATGTTCTCGATCATCACGATCGCGTCG
The DNA here is from genome assembly GCA_035249465.1 of Rhodanobacteraceae bacterium. Taxonomy (GTDB): domain Bacteria; phylum Pseudomonadota; class Gammaproteobacteria; order Xanthomonadales; family Rhodanobacteraceae; genus 66-474. The sequence goes on from DATFGL010000092.1 coordinate 8,524, forward strand.
TCCACCACGAAACCGGTGGCGACGGTCAGCGCCATCAGCGACAGGTTGTCCAGCGAGAAGCCCACGAAGGCCATGATCGCGAAGGTGCCCATCAGCGATAGCGGCACCGCGACCGCGGGGATGATCGTGGCCCACAGCCGGCGCAGGAACGCGAAGATCACCGCGACCACCAGCGCGATCGCGATCAGCAGCGTCATCTCGACGTCGTGTACCGAAGCGCGGATGGTCACCGTGCGGTCGGCGAATACGCTCAAGTGGATGCCCGCGGGCAACACCGCGCGCAGATCGGGCAGGGTCTGCTCGATCTGGTCGACCGTCTTGATGATGTTGGCGCCGGGCTGGCGGCGGATGTCCAGCAGCACCGCCGGCTTGCCGTTTGCCCACGCGGCCAGCTGGTCGTTCTCGACGCCGTCCACCACGGTGGCGACATCGGAAAGCCTCACCGGCGCGCCGTTCTTGTACGCGATGATGGTGCCGCCGTATTCGGCCGCGCTCTGCAACTGATCGTTGGTGCCGATCTCGTAGGTCTGCACCGCGCCATTCAACGAACCCTTGGCGGCGTTGACGTTGGCCTGCGTCAAGGCGCTGCGCACGTCTTCCATGGTCAGGCCAAGGTTGGCCAGCTTGCCCGGGTCGACCTGCACGCGCACCGCCGGCCGCACGTTGCCGGCGATCGAAACCAGGCCCACGCCGGGCACCTGCGCGAGTCGCTGCGACAGGATCGAATCGGCGTAGTTGTTGACGTCACGCAACGGCACGCTGTCGGAGGTGAGCGACAGCGTCAGGATCGGCGCGTCGGCCGGATTCACCCGGTTGTAAACCGGCGGATAGGGCAGGCTCGATGGCAGGCGCGCGGTGCGCAACGCCGACTGCACATCCTGCGAGGCGACGTCGAGGTTGGTGTCCATCGCGAATTGCAGCGTGATGGTCGACAGCCCCGCCGCGCTGTTGGAACTCATCATCGTCAGGCCGGAAATCTGCCCGAGTTGCTGTTCCAGCGGCGTGGTGACCAGCGTCGCGATGGTGGTGGCGCTGGCGCCGGGGTACTGCGTGGTCACCACCAGGCTCGGCGCCTCGATCTCGGGCAGCGCGGAAACCGGCAGCGCCTTGTAGCCGATGATGCCTAGCAGCAGCACCGCCGCCATCAATAGCGATGTCGCGATCGGCCGGCGGATGAAGGTCGAGGAAAAGCCCATGGGTTTCCGGCGTCAGGTGTGTCGGCGGCGGAGCCCCGCCGCTTCTCTTCCCCCTTCGGAACGAAGGGCGGAGCGGGAGCGAACGCGCGCGAAGCGCGACGAGGGGGATGGCTTTTCGTCACGCGCCATCACACCCCCCCGATGCACCTGGCGATGCCAAGTGCATCGACCCCCTTCCCATGGAAGGGGGTATGCCATCAACGCCTCCGCCCGCGGCCGCCGCTGGATTGGGCCGCGGCCTTGATTTCGGCCGTGGTCGGCGGCGCCGGCACTTCACCGGGCTTCATGGGATTCACCTTGCTGCCCTGCTTGAGGCGGAACTGTCCCGCGGTGACCACCTCGTCGCCGGTCTTGAGGCCGTGCGTCACGATGATGCCCGCGTCGCCGGCCTCGCCGCCGGTGGTGACCGGCTGCATGACGACGTACTTGGCCGGCCTGCCGTCGGACGGTTTGGCGTCGGCCGGCGCGCTGCCGCGGGCGCCCTTGCCACGGCGAGCCTTGGTGCTGCTCGCGGGTGCCGAACTGTCGGCCGCGTTCTGCGGGCGCTTGTCGGTGACCAGCCACACGTAATCGCCGTTCGGCCCGCGCTGCACGGCCGCGGTCGGCACCACCAGCGCATCGGCATCCACGCTCACCTTCAGTTGCGTGTTGGCGTACTGGCCTGGGAAAAGCTGGTTGTTGCCATTGGGGAATTCGGCTTTCAACTGGAACGAACCCGTGGACGGGTCGATCTGGTTGCCGATCACCAGCAGCTTGCCGTCGCCCTCGATCACCTTGTTCGACGCATCGAGGGTCGCGACGGTCAGCGGCGCCTTGGCCTGCGCGGCGCGCACCTCGTCGAGGTATTTGCCCGCGAGCGTGAAGATCACGTAGATCGGCTGCGTCTGGGTGACGGTGACGATCGTGGTCGAAGTGGTGATCACGTTGCCGGGATCGACCTGGCGGATACCGGCCAGCCCATCGATCGGCGACGTGACCCTGGTGAAGCCCAGTTGCACCTGGGTGTCCTGGATGCTGGCGTTGTCCGCGGCGACCGCAGCCTGGTACTGCGCCATTGTGTTCTTCTGCGTGATGCGGTCGATCTCGGGGACATACTGTTTGTATTTCGGGTCTTCCGAGCGCTCGTAGTTGGCGCGGGCCGTGGCAAGCTGGGTCTGGTCCTGCGCGCGCTTGGCCATCGCCTGGTCAAGCTGGGCCTGCAGGGTGCGCGGATCGATTTCCGCCAGCACCTGGCCCTTGGTGACCGGCGCGCCTTCGGTGAAGTCCAGTTTCAGCAATTGGCCGCCCACCTGCGGCTGCACGTTGACGGTATTGAGCGCCTGCACGGTGCCCTGACTGGTCAGGTAAACCGGCACGTTCTGGGGCGCGGCGGGCACCACGGTGACAGGGACGGCCTCATCCGCGCCGCCGCTGCCATTGTCCGATTTGCCGGAGCCGGAGAAGATGCGCCACAGGATCAGTGCCACGATGACGATACCGACGATCGTCAGGATCCATTTGGTTCGCGACATGCGAATGCGTCCAGGTTGCTGATGCGTGTGTTCGACCGTGGCCGCGGCGAGTGGTTCGCCGCGTGGCTCATGCGGTGGCATTAAATTACCCGATCATGCGCGTAGACGCCCCTGCCGAACGGCATGCCGTTCGGCCATGACATCCGTCACAAACGGTTTTATTGCTCGGACGCGGCGGTCGGCATGCCCTTGGCCGAGTCGGGAAGGCCGGCGTAGCCAGCGTAAGTGGCGTGCGCCTTGTCCAGTCCGCGGATCAGCGGAAGCACCGCCAGCGCGATGATGGTGCAGGCCACGCCCGCAACGCCCAGCCAATTGAACAGGCGGGTGTAGATCGGCATCATCTGCACCGGATCGGTGATCGTTTCCGGCACGCTCGCGAACGAGGCCACGATGCCGCCGAGGTATTGCGCGACACCCGACGCGACGAAGTAGGCGCCCATCATGAAGCCGCCCATCCGCGCCGGCACGTAGCGCGCCACGAAGGCAAGCCCGAGGCCGCTGGTCAAAAGCTCGCCGAGCGAACCGAAGCCGTAGCCGCCCACCATGACCCACTGGGAGGTCTTGCCGGGCTCGGTGGTGAAGTGACCGGCCGCGCCATAAATGAAGAAACCGACCGCGACCGCGAGGAAGCCGAACGCGAACTTGGCCGCGATCGAGAGATCCTTGCCGCGCCTGGCGAAATGCGTGTAGGTGAAAGCGAGGATCGGGCTGAGCGCGAAGATCCACAGCGGGTTCAAGGCCTGGAACTGCGCCGGATCCCAATTGAACAAGTGCGCGCCGAACAGGCGGAACGCGGGATCGACGTCTCGCAGTGCGAACAGGTTCAGCGAGGTGGACATCTGCTGGTAGAAGATGAAAAAGAACACCGTCTCGACCACCAGGATCAGGGCGATGATCAGGCCGGGCCGCTCGCGGCTTTCGGACTTCGTGATCAGGTAGGCGAAGATCGCCAGCACGCACGCACCTGCGGTGTACACGAAGACCTTCGCGACCGTGCCGTAGCGCAGGATGATCGTGGAAATCGCCACCACCACCACGCCGCCCGCGAGCACCGCCAGCAGCTTCCAGAACTTGAAGGGCTGGTGGTCGGGTTCCGAACCGATGTGATTCAGCGTGTGCCGCATCACGGCGTAATTGCCGAGGCCCACCAGCAGGCCCACGCAGCACACCGCGAAGGCCACGTGCCAGCCGAGGCCGTCACCGAACAGGCTGGATGCATTCGGCAGCCAGGCCAGTTGGCCGTTGTACGGCGCGTTGAAATAGTTCTTGATGACCGGCGTCAGCAGCATCGAGAAGGTCGAGCCGATGTTCACCGCCATGTAGTAGAGGGTGAAGGCGGCGTCGATCTTGGCGTCGTCGCCCTCGTAAATCTTGCGCACCAGATTGCCGGCGTTGGCCTTGAACAGGCCGTTGCCCACCACGATCACGCCCAGCGCCACGAACAGGAACATCGAACTGTGCGCCGGCACCACCATCAATGCATAGCCGATCGCCAGCACCACCGCGCCCAGCAGCATGGTGTGGCGCGTGCCGAAGAACTTGTCGCCGACCCAGCCGCCGATCGCGGGCGACACGTAGATCAGCGCGGCCGCCGCGCTCCAGGTCAGGTTCGCCGGGGTGTCCTGGAAGCCCAGCCGCTGCACCATGTAGTAAATGATCAGCGCCTGCATGCCGTAGTAGCCGAAGCGCTCCCACATCTCGATCAGGAACACGGTCGAGAACGAGCGGGTCTTGGAAACGGTCGGCATGGCGGAATTCATGTGCGGGGAACACCCCTGTAGCGGAACGATCGGTCAAGCCTACCCGAACCGCAGCTGAATTTGGGTAGGCGCTGGATGCAGGTAACGGACATCGCAGCGGGGCTCGCGCCCCTTTCACCAAACGGGCCGCCGTGTGGTGGCGTGGGTTTGTGGGTGCCGCAAGAGCCATCCCCTCGGTCCCCCTTCCCATGGAAGGGGAAAGACAAGCGTGCTCCGATATGCGTCACCCCCTTCCGCAGGGAGGGGGTCGCCGCGAAGCGGCGGGGGGATGTCCTCTTGCGATGATCTCGCGTTCCGCGGGTGTTTGCTTCACCTTCGCGGGCAAGGGGGAAGCGAATGCGCCGAAGGAAAAGGGGCCGTGTCCGGACTGCTATCCTTCTTGCGATCCAGGTTCATCATTCACGCCATGCAGATCTACCTCGACCTTCTCCGCGATGTGCTGGAACACGGCGCCCGCAAGGACGACCGCACCGGCACCGGTACGCGCTCGGTGTTCGGCCGCCAGATCCGGATGGACCTGGCGCAAGGCTTTCCGCTGCTGACCACCAAGAAGCTGCACATCAAGTCGATCGTGCACGAGCTGCTGTGGTTCCTGCGCGGCGACAGCAACATCGCGTACCTCAAGGAACACGGCGTCAGCATCTGGGACGAATGGGCGGACGAGCATGGCGAACTCGGGCCGGTCTATGGCAAGCAGTGGCGCGCGTGGCCGACGCCGGACGGCCGCACGATCGACCAGATCACGCAGGTGATCGAACAGATCAAGCGCAATCCCGACTCGCGCCGCATGCTGGTGTCGGCGTGGAACGTGGGCGAGCTGGACAAGATGGCCCTGATGCCGTGCCACGCGCTTTTCCAGTTCTATGTGGCCCCTTCGACAGGCTCGGGACGGGGGAACGGAAAATTGTCATGCCAGCTTTACCAGCGCTCGGCCGACATTTTCCTCGGCGTGCCCTTCAACATTGCCAGCTACGCGCTGTTGACGTGCATGGTGGCGCAGGTTTGCGGACTCGAACGAGGCGACTTCGTGCACACCTTCGGTGATCTGCACCTCTATTCCAACCACGTCGAACAGGCGCAAGAGCAGTTGGCCCGTACGCCCCGGCCGCTGCCGAAGCTGGTGCTGAATCCCGACCTGCAATCGCTGTTCGACTTCCGCTTCGAAGACATCCGCGTCGTCGATTACAATCCGTGGCCGGCGATCCGCGCGCCGGTCGCCGTATGAAGCAAGAGCCATCCCTCTCGATCCCCCTTCCCATGGAAGAGGGAAGAAAAGCCCCGTCGGACGCGGTCGCCACAGGTGTGCGGGTTGTTTACCCCCTTCGCTACGAAGGGGGTCGCCGCGAAGCGGCGGGGGGATGAACCCGTACACACAGCCGGGCGTTGCATGATCGCCCTCGTCGCCGCGCTCGACTGCAACCGCGCCATTGGCCGCGGCGGTGCGATGCCGTGGCATTTGTCCGACGACCTGAAACGCTTCAAGGCGCTCACCCTTGGCAAACCAGTGTTGATGGGCCGCAAGACCGCGCTCGCGATTGGGCGTCCCTTGCCGGGGCGGACAAACCTGGTACTGACCCGGGCTGGCAGCGCGCCGTTCGACGGACAAACCGTGGTGCATTCGCTGGACGGGGCGATTGCACGGGCCGGCGACGTGGAATTGATGGTGATCGGTGGCGGCGAGGTCTACGCGCTGGCGCTTCCGCATGCCACGCGCTTGCATATGACCGAAATCGATACCGCGACGCCCGATGCGGATACGTTCTTCCCGGCGTTCGATCCGGCGCGGTGGCGCGAGGTCGCGCGCGAGCACCACCCGGTCGATGCAAAGCATCCGCTCGCTTTCGACTTCGTGGATTACGAACGCCGATGATCGAAGTCGCCGCCGGCATCCTCACGGACGCGCAAGGCCGCGTGCTGTTGATGCAACGCCTGCCGGGCAAACACCTTGCAGGGTTGTGGGAATTCCCGGGCGGCAAGGTCGAGCCCGGCGAAACCCTCGCGCAGGCGTTGGTTCGCGAACTCGACGAAGAACTCGGCGTTGAAGTGCGCGGCAGCACGCCGTTGATTTCGATTCCGTGGCACTACCCCGAAAAATCCGTGCGGCTGCACGCGCTGCGCGTAACCGCGTGGAACGGCGAGCCACGTGCACGCGAAGGCCATCCCTTGCG
>DATFGL010000093.1:0-12880 GCA_035249465.1 Rhodanobacteraceae bacterium
TGTGGATCGTCTTCGCTGGCGCGGTGGGTGTGGCCCTTGTAGTCGAAATCCGCGGTGTGGATCTTGATGATGGTGCCGCTGACATGGCCGGCTTCGGAGTTCCAGCCGACGTGGTCGCCCACCTTGAAACGGATGCCGGCCATCACGCGATCGCCGTGTCCACGATCTGCTGCGCTTCGGCGAGGATGGCGTCGAGGTGTTGCCTGTCCCTGAAGCTTTCCGCATAGATCTTGTAGATGTCTTCAGTGCCGGACGGCCGCGCCGCAAACCACCCGTGTGCGGCGATCACCTTGATGCCGCCGATCGGTGCGGCGTTGCCGGGCGCCTTGTCCAGGACCGCCGTGACTTTGTCGCCGGCCAGGGCGTCAAGCTTCACTTCACTTGCGGAAAGTTTCAAAAGTTTTTGTTTTTGCGAAGAATTCGCTACCGCCTGGACGCGATCGGTCAGCGGTGTCCCCAATTCACTGGCAAGCGTCCGGTATACCTCGCCGGGGTCACGCCCCGCCCTTGCCGTGATCTCGGCCGACAACAACGCGGGGACGATGCCGTCCTTGTCCGTCGTCCACACCGAACCATCGCGGCGCAGGAACGATGCGCCCGCGCTTTCCTCGCCGCCGAAGCCGAGCGAGCCATCGAACAGTCCCGGCGCGAACCACTTGAAGCCGACCGGCGTTTCGTACAGCTTGCGTCCGAGCCTGTCCGCCACGCGATCAATCAATGCGGTACTGACCACGGTCTTGCCGATCGCGACCCTGTGCGGCCATCGGCCGCGCTCGCGAAACAGGAAATCGATCATTACCGACAAATAATGGTTGGCCTTGAGCAGTCCGGTCGAGCGCGTCACCACGCCATGCCGGTCGTGGTCGGTGTCGCAGGCAAAGGCAACGTCGTACTTGTCTTTCAACGCCAGCAGCCGCTGCATCGCGTATTCGGACGACGGGTCCATGCGGATCCTGCCATCCCAGTCCACGGTCATGAACGCGAAACGCGGGTCGACTTCCTCGCTGATCACGGTCAGGTCGAGTTTGTAGCGTTCGGCGATCGGCGCCCAATAGTGCACCCCGGCGCCGCCCAGCGGATCGACGGCCAGCTTCAAGCCGGCGCCCCGGATCGCATCGAAGTCGATCACGTTGGCGAGATCGGAAACGTAGGCGTCGAGGTAATCGTGGGTGCGCGTGCTTGCCGCCGCGCAGGCCTGCGCGAAAGGCACGCGCTTGACGCCTGCCAGCTTGTTTTCCAGATATTGATTGGCCTGCTTCTGCACCCAGCCGGTGATGTCGGTGCCGGCGGGGCCACCATTCACCGGGTTGTACTTGAAGCCACCGTTGTCGGGGGGGTTGTGCGACGGCGTGATCACGATGCCGTCGGCAAGCCCGCCTCCGCGGCCACGGTTGTACACGAGGATGGCATGCGAAATCGCCGGCGTCGGCGTGAATTCGCCACGCTTGGATGTCAACACCGCAATGCCGTTGGCCGCCAGCACCTCCAGCGCCGACTTGAAAGCCGGCTTGGACAGGGCGTGCGTGTCGTAGCCGATGTACAGCGGCCCGGTGACCGATTCCTTGGCGCGGTAATCGCAGATCGCCTGGGTGATCGCGAGGATGTGCCATTCGTTGAAGCTGCCGTCCAGCGAGGAACCACGATGTCCGGATGTTCCGAACGCGACGCGCTGCGCCGGATCGTTCGGGTCTGGCCGTATATCCGCATAAGCGTCCAGAAGCTTGTCGATGTCGACAAGGATGTCCCTGGGCGCCGGCTTGCCCGCGAGCGGACTGATCTTTTCTCCGCTCATCGGGCTGTCTTGCGCGCGGCGCGATAGCGGCGGATCAGCGCGTTGGTCGAACCGTCGTGTTCGAGCTTCGGTTCGTCGGCATCCTGCAACTGGGGGATCACCTTTTTTGCAAGCTGCTTGCCCAGTTCCACGCCCCACTGGTCGAACGAATCGATATGCCAGATGGCGCCCTGCGTGAATACGCTGTGCTCGTACAGCGCCACCAGCGCGCCCAGCGAATGCGGCGTCAGGCTCTCGGCGAGGAGGGTATTGGTGGGCCGGTTGCCCTCGCATACCCGGTGCGGTACCAGCCATTCCGGGGTGCCTTCCGCGCGCACCTGTGCCGGCGTCTTGCCGAATGCCAACGCTTCAGTCTGCGCAATCAGGTTGGCCATCAGCAAGTCGTGCTGGCCACCGAGCGGATTCAGAGAATGCATGAATCCGATGAAGTCGCAGGGGATCAATCGCGTGCCCTGGTGGATCAACTGGTAGAACGAATGCTGGCCATTCGTGCCGGGTTCGCCCCAGTAGATCGGACCCGTCGGGTAATCGACGAGCTCACCGGACAGGGTCACGTGCTTTCCGTTCGACTCCATCGTCAGCTGCTGAAGGTACGCGGGAAAGCGCTTGAGGTATTGTGCATAAGGCAACACCGCCACGGTCTGCGCACCGAAGAAATCGTTGTACCAAATCGAGATCAGCCCCATCAACAAGGGCAAATTCCTTTCCGGCGGCGAGCTCTTGAAATGCTCGTCCATCGCGTGAAACCCATCCAGCATTTCATGGAAGGCTTCCGGCCCGATTGCCAGCATGGTCGAAAGGCCGATCGCGGAGTCCATCGAATAGCGGCCGCCGACCCAGTCCCAGAAGCCGAACATGTTGGCGGTGTCGATACCGAATTTTTCGACTTCCTTCGCATTGGTCGAAACCGCGACGAAGTGCCTGGCGACACCCGACTCGTCGCCGCCCAGCTTTTGCACGCACCAATCCCGCGCCGCATGCGCGTTGGTCAGGGTTTCCAGGGTGGTGAAGGTCTTGGAACAGACGACGAAAAGTGTTTCCTCGGCATCGAGGTCGCGCGTGGCTTCCACGAAATCGGTGGGATCCACGTTGGACACGAACCTGAATGTCATGTCGCGGCGGCTGTAATGCTTCAGCGCCTCGCAGGCCATCACCGGGCCGAGGTCGGAACCGCCGATGCCGATGCTGATGACGTTGCGGATGGCTCTGTCGGTGTGTCCGCGCCATGCACCGGAACGGACCTTGTCGCTGAAGGCGGCCATGCGGTCGAGCACTTCGTGCACTTCGGGCACGACGTCCTTGCCTTCGACCAGGATCCTTTCGCCGCGCGGCGCGCGCAGCGCCACGTGCAGCACCGCGCGTTTTTCGGTTTCGTTGATCTTGTCGCCGCGGAACATGGCGTCGCGCCGGGCGAACACGCCACGCGCCTTCGCCAGCCGCTGCAACAGGCGCAGCGTATCGGCGGTCACGAAGTTCTTGGAATAGTCGAGGTACAGCCCGGCGCCTTCCGCGGTGCAACGCGTACCGCGCTGGCCATCGGCATCGAACAATTGCTTCAGCGTGGTGCCGCGCAGTGATCGCCAATGTTTCGCCAGCGCCTGCCACTCGGGCGACGAACGCAAGGAAGGCGCGCTCATGCGCGCGCGCCCTGCCCGGCGGCTTTCGATTCGACCGCCGAACTCTTCTGCATGATGCGCCCCAGCAGGTCGTTCCATGACTTCACGAACGCGGCCGCGCCTTCGCGCTGCAACCGGCCCGCCAGCGCCGCATCGTCGATGCCGGCGGCATTGAACTGCGCGATGACCTGCTCGCAATCGCCACCGTCCTTCGCCATCGCGCCGTGCAGCTTGCCGTGATCGGCGAAGGCCAGGATGGTCTTGTCCGGAATCGTGTTGATGGTGCCGGGCGCGGCCAGTGCCTCGACATACAGCGTATCCGGCGCCTTTGGATCCTTGGTGCCGGTGCTGGCCCACAGCAGGCGTTGCGGGTGGACGCCGGCGGCGAGGATTTTTTTCCAGCGCGGCGTCTCGCGCAGCTCGCAATAGGCCTTGTAGGTGCGTTGCCCGATGGCGATGCCCAACCGGTCCTTCAATTCGGCGGGCACCTCGTCGGCGACCGCGACGTCCCAGCGGCTGATGAACACCGACGCCACCGAATCGATGTTGGGTGACTTGCCCTCGGCGATGCGGCGCTCGATGCCGCGCATCCAGGCCTCGGCCGCGGCGAGGTACTGCTCGCGCGAGAACAGCAGCGTGACGTTGATCGGCACGCCGCGGTAGATCGATTCCTCGATCGCGGGAATGCCGGCCGGCGTGCCCGGAATCTTGATGAAGAGGTTGTCGCGGCGCGCCCTGGCGTGCAGCGTGGCCGCGGATTCGATGGTGGCTTCGGTGTCATCCGCAAGCAGCGGCGAAACCTCCAGCGACACGAAACCGTCCACGCCGTCGCTGGAATGGAAGGCCGGCTTGAACATGTCGGCGGCGCGGGTGAGGTCCTGCAGTGCAAGCGAAAAGAACAGATCTTCGCCGTGCCGACCCTGGGCAAGCAGATCGGCGATGGCGCTGTCGTAGTCGTGTCCACCGGAAATGGCCTTGTCGAAGATCGACGGATTGGAAGTGAGGCCGGTGACATTGTTGTCGGCAATGTATTTCGCCAGCGTGCCATCGTCCAGGATGCCGCGGGTGATGTTGTCCAGCCAAATGCTCTGGCCGAGGTCGTGCAGTTGTTTCGTCGCGTTCATGGGCTACTCCGTGGCGTTTGCCGGTTTTGAAGAAAGATGGCCGGAAGGAGAAAGAAAAGCGCCGGCATCCATGTTGCAAAGCTCGCGGATACCGGCAAGTTCGATTTGCGCGGGCGGATATTCCTTGCGCGCGGCGGGGTCGTTCGCGTAATGGCCCTGGCGCACGAACACCGTGGTCAGGCGTTCGCGCCAGCGGCGCTTCATGCCATCCAGCACGCGCAGCTTGTCCTCGACCATCACGTAATGCCGCGCGGGAAAACGCCTGGCCACGTCATCCAACATGCGCTCCTTGTGCACGTAGATCAAGACTTGGTCCCGCACGGCCCGGGCGACACCGGATGCTTCGATTTTGCGCGGCTGCAGCACCACGTCGCCATCGGACAGCACGACGCAGTCACCGAACTGCGACAGGTGCGCGATGGCTTCGAGCGCGCCAGGATACAACCGCTCGGCGAAGGGATAGTTGAGCAGGTACGCGGCCAGATCCTGCGCGCGCACCTCGTCATCGCATTCCAGCCGGAACTGCTGGATCGCGCCAAGGTAGTCTGCGTAGCCAAGCTTGTCGCGCAAGGCTTCGTAGAGATTCCAGTACGCCTTCGCCGAATCCGCGCCGAACAACTTCGCGATATGCGCGTCGAGGTCGGTTTGCACCTGATCGTTGTCGAGCAGCGTGTTGTCGACATCGAGCAGGAACACAAGAGACGCCGCTGCGTTCATTTGCCGCCCTTGATCACCGGCTCGACCCTGGGATCGTTCCAGCCACCGGCCGCGGCGATCAACGCATCGGCTTCCTTCGGACCCCACGTGCCCGGCTTGTATTTGTGCACGGGCACCTTGTCGCCGATGATCGGGTCGAGCACACGCCAGGCCTCTTCGACGCAATCGTCGCGGGTGAACAGCGCCGAATCGCCATCGATCGCGTCACCCAACAGGCGCTCGTACGGTGCCATCGCGGTGCGCACGTGGCGATGCGCGACCAGTTCCACCGGATGTCCCTTCATCGCCTCGCCGGGTTCCTTCACCCGCGCGCCGAGCGAAATGATGACGTCGGGATTCAGGCGGAAACGGAAGTGGTTGACCGCGCCATTCGGCGGATCATCGAATACCTGTTGCGGCGGATTTTTCAGCCGCACCAGGACTTCGGTGCATTTCACTGGCAACTGCTTGCCCGCGCGGATGAAGAACGGTACACCGGCCCAACGCCAGGTATCCATGTGGATGCGCAAGGCCGCGAAGGTTTCCACGGTCGACTTCTTCGCCACGCCCGGCTCTTTCAGGTACCCGTCGAACTGCCCGCGCACGATGTCCTCGGGCCTCAACGGTCGCATCGAACGAAACAGCCGCAGCTTCTCGTCGCGCATCGCGTCGGCGCTGCGGTTGGCAGGCGGACCCATTGCCAGCAATGCCAGCACCTGGAACATGTGGTTCTGCACCACGTCGCGGATCGCGCCCACCTCGTCATAGAACCTGCCCCGCCCCTGAACGCCGAAGTCCTCGGCCATGGTGATCTGCATGCTCGCGATGTGGTCGCGGTTCCAGATCGGTTCCAGCAGCGCGTTGGCGAAACGGAAATACAGGAGGTTCTGCACCGGCTCCTTGCCGAGGTAATGATCGATGCGGAAGATGTCGTGCTCGCGGAAGAAGCGGTGCAACGTGCGGTTGAGCGCGCGCGCAGAGTTCAGGTCACGGCCGAACGGCTTTTCCACGATCACCCGCGCACCCTGCGCGCAACCCGAAGCCGCGAGCCCCTTCACAACCGGCACGAACATGCTGGGCGGAATCGCGAGGTAATGCAGGGGATGTTCGGTATTACCGAGTGCCTTGCGCAATTTTTCGTAGGTCTGCGCGTCGCCGTAGTCGCCGTCGATGTACTGCATCTGCTTCGACAGCTTCGCGAACGCGGCCTTGTCCACGCCACCGTGTTCCTTGAGGCTGTCCTCGGCGCGCTGGCGCAACTGGGTGACGGTCCAGCCCGAACGCGCGATGCCGATCACCGGCATGTCCAGCTTGCCATCCTTGATCAACGCCTGCAGTGCCGGGAAGATCTGCTTGTACGCAAGGTCGCCGGTGGCACCGAAAAACACGAAGGCATCGGACTTGGCGGTGGGCATCAACTCGATTCCTGTTGAAGGATGACGCGAACGTGGTGGGTGGCGCCGTCGGCGGCCAGCGGAATGCCGGCGCCTGAATCCTGCAACGTTACACCATCCAATTCGACCGCGGCGACTCCGTGGCAGGCGTGGCCGGGGTTTTCCACCTCGATCCGCCACGCCGTGCTGCCGCGGCGATAGGTCAACCGGAAGCCCTTCCACTTGCGCGGGATGCACGGTTCGATTCGCAACGTGTCGCCGTGCAGGCGAAAGCCCAGCACCCATTCCACGATCGCGCGGTACAGCCAGCCGGCCGAACCCGAATACCACGTCCAGCCGCCGCGACCCGTGTGCGGCGCGACCGAATAGACGTCCGCACATTCGACGTAGGGTTCGACCTTGTAGCGTTGCAACTTTTCCGCGGTGTCGGACTTCCGGATCGGGTCGAAGATTTCCAGCAATTCGCCGGCCTTGTCGCCGTTGCCGAGCATCGCGAACGCGATCAGCGACCAGATCGAGCCATGCGTGTACTGGCCGCCGTTTTCGCGCAGCCCGGGCGGATAGCCCTTGATGTAGCCAGGGTCGTGCGCGGTCTTGTCGAAGGGTTCCGAAAACAACGCAACGTATCCCTCGCTCGGCCGCACCAGGTTCTCGTTCACCGCGCGCATCGCGCGTTGGCAGCGTTCGGCGTCGCCGCGGCCGCTGATCACCGCCCACGATTGCGCCATCGATTCGACGCGGCATTCCGTGTCGGCCGACGTGCCGAGCGGCGTGCCATCGTCGTAGAACGCGCGCCGGTACCACGCGCCATCCCACGCCTTGGTTTCAAGCGCCAGTTCCAGCGCGCGCGCATGGTCACGCCAGCGCGCCAGGCGTGCGTCGCGGCGATCCTCGGCGAACGGCGCAAAATCACCGATCACCTTGATCAGGAACCAGCCCATCCACACGCTTTCGCCCTTGCCGCCCGCGCCGACCCGATTCATGCCATCGTTCCAGTCGCCGGTGCCCATCAGCGGCAGGCCATGCACGCCGCTCGCGAGGCTCGCTTCGATCGCACGCGCGCAGTGCTCGAACAGATTACCCGCATCCGGCGACGTGCCGGGTTTGAAGAACGCATCCGTTTGCTCCGGCTTCAATACATCGCCGCAGAGGAACGGCACGCCCTTTTCAAGGATCGCGGCATCGCCGGTGATTTCGATGTAGTGCGCAACCACGAACGGCAGCCACAACCGGTCGTCCACGATGCGCGTGCGCACGCCCTTGCCCGACGGCGGCAGCCACCAGTGCTGCACGTCGCCTTCCTCGAACTGGCGCGAGGCGGACAGAAGAATGTGTTCGCGCGCGAGATCGGGCCGCGCGATGCACAGCGCGGCGACGTCCTGCAACTGGTCGCGAAAACCGTAGGCGCCGCTGGCCTGGTAGAACGCGGTGCGCGCCCACAACCTGCAGGCGAGAACCTGGTAAGGCAGGCAGCGGTTCACGAGCAGGTCGACCGAACGTTGCGGCGTCTCGATCTGCAACGGTGCCAGCACGCCATCCCAGAGCGTACGCGCGTCTTCGAGCAAAGCATCGAAATCGGCGCGGCGGTAATGATCGACCAACGCCTGTGCGGTTGCGCGATCCGTGCCTTCGCCCAACACGAATACGATCTCGGCGCTTGAGTCAGGCCCGAGTTCCACGGTCGTCACGATGGCACTCCGCGGGCCAGCCTCGCTGCCCGGCTTCGCGCCCTTCGTGCCGCAGGCAATGAACGCCACGGCTTGCGTGAACTCTTCGCGCCAGGCATTGCGCGCGAACACCGCACCGCGGGCGGCGTCGGATTCGGCCAGGGTCGTCGCACGCGGGTCACTTCCGATCGGCCCGAGCATCCACGCCACCACTTGCGCGGCGGAGATACGCCGCGCCCGCCCACTGCGGTTGCGCAAACGCAGCCGCGAAACCTTCACCGGATCGGCGGCGGCCACGCATTGCACCAGCTCGGTCTCGATACCGTGCACGTTGGCATCGAAGCGCGCGTAACCCGGCCCGAAGCGCGCGATGTACACCGCTCCGCCAGCACGAATCGGCGACGCCGTTGCGCTCCACTCGGCACCATCGTCCGCGTCCCGCAACAGGAACACCTCGCCCGGCGGATCGCGCACCGCGTCGTTGGACCAGGCGGTGACCTGGTTTTGCTGGCTGTTCCCCGCCCAGCAATAGCCGCCACCCGTGGCCGTCACCAGGAACCCGAAATCCGGATTGGCGACGAGGTGCGACCATGGCGCCGGCGTGTTCGCGCCATCGCGCAGGATGGTGACGTATTCGCGCCCGTCCTTCGTGACCCCCCCCAGTCCATTCCAGAATCCCAACTCCTTCGACGACGGCGTGGAGACAGGCTGGCCGCCGCGCACTCTCGGCGTTGCCCGCATGGGCACATCGATGGACGGCGAGCCGGCCCTGGCCGCGTGACGCAATACCTGTTCGGTCAAGCTGCCGTGGCGGCCGTCAAGCACGATGCACGCGGCCGTGCGCAAACCGTTGCGCAGCGGTTCATCGAGATCGCCGTCGCGCAACACGAACAGCGAGCCTCGCGACTTGTCACCCTGCCCCGCTGCGGCGGCCAGTTCCTGCAACGCCGCGTCCAATGGACCGGCCCCCGCGCCTTTCGCCGAACCCACGATCACGATGTCAACGGGCAGCTGATGTGCGCGCCACCAGCGCTGCGCGCGCAGCAACGCCCTTGCGACGTCCGCCTGCGCGGCATCGTCGAGGCGCAACAACACGATCGGCAGGTCGCCGGAAATGCCTTTGGCCCACAGCACCGGCGCGCCGCCTTCCGCTTTGGCGACGATTGCCGCGTCGGCGCGCCAGGTGTTGTCGCTGCCCACCAGCGCACCAGCCAGGTGCTGGAACGCGTCGGCGTCGACCGATTTGACGCCAAGGTCCCGCAGCGCATGCGGGACCGCCGCACGTGCGCGCGTAAATACATCGGCGCAGGCTTCTGCCGACATGCAACCACGAATCAGCGCGTGCACTTCTTCGCGCGAAGCGGCCAGCGCGGTAACGAACGCCGCCCGGCGGGTTTGGCCCGGTTGAATCCCGACGCACGATCGCAAGCTGAAAACAGGGTCCAGCACCGTGCCGACCGTTCCGGACAGCGGTTGCGTGCCGCGCAATGCGGCGGGCGCCGCCAGCGAGCCATCGCGGCCGATGAAGCGCATGCGGTCGGTCTCCCATTCGCGCGCGCCGCTTTCGTCGCCATCCACCACCAGCGCGTGCGCGGCCCAGACATCCGGCTCGGATGGATCCTTCTTGCGCCGCCAGGCCAGCAGCACGCCGTCCTCGATGGCGGTCTGCACGAACATCTTCGAGTACGCGGGGTGCGCATCGTCGACCTGCAACGAACCAAGCAACAGTTCCAGATACGAGGTCAATTCGATGCCGCGGGCAACCGGACCGTCGTTGCGCAGCCCCACGCCGCGCACCTCGACCGGACGCGCGGGATCGACGGCAACTTCCAGCGTGGTGACCAGCGCGCCATCGCGCCGCGAGGAACGCACCATCGCCTCGTCGGCCCAGCGACGGACCGAACCGCCGCAGGGCGATGCCGATGCCGACCACACCTTCCCGCCCGGCTTGTCACGCACGTACACGTATCCGCCCGGTGCAGGCGCCGGATCGCCCGGGTGCCAGCGCGAAACCGCCAAGCCGTTCCAGCGGCTGTACCCGCCGCCCGACGCGTCGAGCACCACGGAGTAACCATCACGGCCCAGCAGGTGGGCCGGGGTGTGAGGCATGGCGGCTTGAGCGGGCATGACAGGGGATTTCCTGGTCCGTGTGCGGTCGCACAACGTTTTTCAGTATGCGCGGCACCACCTCAATCATTCGTGAAAGCGGCGGCGGTGCAGCTTGACGCGCCCCGGCATCGGGCACACGATGCGCCGTTCGATCACTTGCGCGCGGAGAAATCCGATGTCCGAGACTACGACCAGGGCAGGCGCGTGCCCCATGCACGCGACGGACGTGGCCAGGCCTGAAGCCCTGCCGGCCGGCGCCGCGCCGCGACTCACCTGCTATCAGGTCGATCCGCGAGCGGTACCGATCATTCCCGGCCGCCGCGACCGCACGTGGATGGACCAGACCAACGACCACTACGCCTACCGCTGCCTGCCGCTGTCGATGGCCAACACCAGCGGCTGGGAGCTGACGTCCCCGCTGGATTTCGAGGTCACATGGAATGGCGGCCAGGGCCTCGACGCGATCACCGCGCGCGCGCCGGGCGTCGATCCCGATGCGCTGCGCGCGCTCATCACCTCGCATTTCGGCCACGGCATCCTGACCTTCCACACGGGCTGGCTGTTCCGAACCTCGCCGGGCTGGGGTCTGTGGGTGCGCGGCGCGCCCAACTACGCGAAGGACGGCATCCACGCGCTCGACGGCATGGTCGAAACCGACTGGCTGCCGTTTCCGTTCACGATGAACTGGCGCTTCACCCGTCCGTGCACGGTGCGTTTCGAAAAGGGCGATCCGTTCTGCTTCATCACGTTCTGTCCGCACACGTTGATGGACGACGTCGCGCCGCGGCGCGCGAACATCGAAGACGATCCGAAGCTGCAGGCCGATTACACCGAATGGGGCAAGTCGCGCGCGGAGTTCAACAAGCTGCTGCACGAAGGTGATCCCGCCACCGTCGCCAGGAAATGGCAGCGCGGCTACTTCCAGGGCAAGGCCCTCGACGGCGAAGCGCCTTTCCACGTCAACAAGCGCCGCCTGAAACCGGTCGAATAACCCGCATCGCGGCACACGGCAGCGCGCGTTACCATCGTGGATTGCGATGCGTCTTGTCGCGCGAATGCTTCCCAAGGAGACCAGCATGCAAATCGGAATGATCGGGCTCGGCAAGATGGGCAATTTCATGGCGCAGCGCCTGATGAAGGCCGGCCACGACGTGGTCGGCTTCGACCCCAATGGCGATGCGCGCAAGGCGCTGGACGACGCGGGCGGCAAGGCCGTCGATTCACTGGACAAGCTGGTCGAGGCGCTGCAATCGCCGCGCGCGGTATGGATGATGGTGCCGGCGGGCAAGATCGTGGACCAGACCGTCGCGACGTTGAACGAGAAACTCGCCAAGGGCGACGTGGTGATCGACGGCGGCAACTCCAATTACAAGGACGACCAGCGCCATGCCGCGCAACTCGCGCCGAAGGGCATCGACTATGTCGATTGCGGCACCAGCGGCGGCGTGTGGGGGCTGAAGGAAGGCTACAGCATGATGGTCGGCGGCGATGCAAAAGTCGTCGATCGCCTGAAGCCCATCTTCGAAGCCCTGGCGCCCGCCAAGGACAAGGGTTGGGGGCGCGTGGGTCCGGTGGGTTCGGGCCACTTCGTGAAGATGGTGCACAACGGCATCGAATACGGAATGATGCAGGCGTATGCGGAAGGCTTCGCGATCTTCAAGCACAAGACGGAATTCAAGCTCGACCTGGAACAGATCGCGCAGATCTGGCGCTACGGCTCGGTGGTGCGCTCGTGGCTGCTGGATCTCACCGCCAATGCGCTGCAGCGCGATCCCGAGATGAAGGACATCGCCGCCTACGTGGTCGATTCCGGCGAAGGCCGCTGGACGGTCGCGGAAGCCATCGACCTCGACGTGCCCGCGCCCATCATCACGGCATCGCTGATCGAACGCCTGCGTTCGCGCGACGCGGATTCGTTCTCCGACAAGTTGCTGTCGGCGATGCGCAACGAATTCGGCGGCCACGCGATGAAGAAGGAATGATCCGCGTACCCGCCGCCCTGCCCGCGCAGACGGTGCGCTGGCATGAATTCCCCGACGACACCTCGCTGCTGGCCAACGCACTTGCTCGGGTGCTGGCGACGGCGCGCGACGCGATCGCGCAACACGGCGCATTCGACATCGTGCTCGCGGGCGGCAACACGCCGCGCAAGCTGTATCGCGCGTTGCGCAACGCCGACCCGGATTGGGCGCACTGGCACGTCTGGTTCGGCGACGAGCGCTGCGCGCCACCCGATGACCCCGAACGCAACAGCCGGATGACCTGCGACGAATGGCTCGATCACGTCGCAATTCCAGCTGCCAACATGCACCCGATCCCTGCCGAATCCGGCGCGCGCGATGCCGCGGTCCTGTACGCGCGCGAGCTGCGCGGCCTCGACACGTTCGATCTCGTTTTGCTCGGGCTCGGCGAAGACGGCCATACCGCCAGCCTGTTCCCCGGCCACGACTGGGGCGCGCACACCGATTCGCCGGACGTGCTC
>DATFGL010000094.1:0-3260 GCA_035249465.1 Rhodanobacteraceae bacterium
AGAATCGATTGAAGCGCTTGTTGGACGCTATCAGGTGTTGCGCGGGCATCTGTTGGCGTTGGACCGGCGAATACCGGCATTGGAGCTGGCAGGCGTCGACGGAAAACTGGAACACTTGCGCGCGCGCGCGGCGCTGGGCGGAGGTCCATGGCGCCGCGCGCCGGGTGTATTGAACGAGGCCGTGCGGGGTCATTATCGGCGTTATGCAGCGGGCTGGCGGTCGGCGCTGCGCGACCTGCTGCGCCGCGACTGAACGGCTGGGCGGCCCCGTTTCACGGGTCGCGCAAGCCGCCTCGGGTATCATGGCGAGTCGCGGGGCGATGCTTCACCGCGCCTCGCAGTCCTCCGCCGATTTCCGGATGCCCATGATCGTCGACAGCGTTCTCGAATTGATCGGCCGCACGCCGATGTTGCGCGTGCGGCGACTGGATGCCGGTCCGTGCGAACTGTTCCTGAAACTGGAGTCGGCCAACCCCGGCGGTTCCATCAAGGACCGCATCGGCCTCTCGATGATCGAGGGTGCCGAGCGCGCCGGGAAAATCAAGCCGGGTGCGACACTGGTCGAAGGCACCGCGGGCAACACCGGCCTCGGTCTGGCGCTGGTCGCGCAGGCCAAGGGCTACAAGCTGATTCTTGTCGTGCCCGACAAGATGAGCCGCGAGAAAATCTTCAACTTGAAAGCGATGGGCGCCGAAGTGGTGCTGACGCGTTCGGACGTCGCCAAGGGCCACCCCGAGTATTACCAGGACCTCGCCGCCAGCATCGCCGAAAAGACGCCGGGCGCGTACTTCATCAACCAGTTCGGCAATCCCGACAACCCGGCCGCGCACGAGGCCACCACCGGCCCGGAAATCCTCGAGCAGATGGAGGGCCGCGTCGATGCGATCGTGGTCGGCTGCGGCTCGTCCGGCACGCTGGCAGGGCTGTCGCATTTCTTCGCCAAGGCTTCGCCGGACACCGAGTTCATCCTCGCCGATCCGGTCGGCTCGGTGCTGGCCCAGTACATCAACGAAGGCACGCTTTCGAAGAAGACCGCGTCGTGGATGGTGGAAGGCATCGGCGAGGATTTCCTGCCAGGCATCAGCGATTTCTCGCGCGTCAAGAAGGCGTACCCGATCAGCGACAAGGAAAGCTTCCTCACCGCGCGCGAACTCTTGAAACAGGAAGGCGTCCTGGGTGGCTCGTCCACCGGCACGCTGCTGGCCGCGGCGCTGAAGTACTGCCGGGAGCAAACCACGCCGAAGCGCGTGGTCACGCTGGTGTGCGACACCGGCAACAAATATCTGTCCAAGCTCTACAACGACTACTGGATGCTGGACAACGGCTTCCTCGATCGCCAGCCGACCGGCGACCTGCGTGACCTGATCCTGCGCCCCTACGCACAAAAGGACACCGTGGTCGCGTCGCCCGCCGATTTGCTGGTGACGGCCTACAACCGCATGAAGCTGTACGACGTCTCGCAGCTTCCGGTGATGGATGGCGACAAGATCGTCGGCATCATCGACGAATCCGACCTGCTGTTGCACGTGTACGGTGACGAGAAGAAATTCCTCGACCCGGTCTCGACCGCGATGATCACCGAGTTGCAGACCCTCGGCGTCAAGGCATCCATCGAGGATCTGCTGCCGGTCTTCGAACACGGCCGCGTCGCGATCGTGATGGACGGCGACAAGTTCCTCGGCCTCATCACCCGCATCGATCTGCTCAACTACCTGCGCCGGCGGGTGGCGTGAGCGCTGTCTTTCCGGATTCGTCATTCCGGGGCTGCCCGCGCCGTTCGCGGGCAGAACCCGACTGCGTTTGCAGGACTGCAAACGCGAACGCCCGGGGCGGCGCGCAGCGCGAGCGCCATGGATGGCGCGAGTCAATCGGTGTCGCGGCACGTACCAACCTTCAAACCGATTCCGGATCGCCGCTATGCGGCGTCCGGAATGACGAGAAAAAGAAAAGGCGGCTTCGGAACGACGTCGCGAAATTGGGTCGCATCCGGAGCAATGATTAGCCAGCCACCCCGGCCAATCGCCCGATCCCTCCATCGGCGCGATCGACACGCTGGCTTGGCCAGCCTTGGCGTGCGCACGGGCTGCGACGCCAAGCACGCGTTGCCGTCTATAGCCGGAACGCCCACGGGTTGGTGACGTCGAGACCGGCTGCTTCGAACGGGGCCATATCGCGGGAGGCGACGGTCAACCCGTGCGCCGCCGCGATCGCCGCGATGTACCCGTCGGCCAGACCGATTGTTTTTCCGGCGACACGTGCACGGGTCATCAAATCTGCATACATTTTTGTCGCAGCCAGATCGAATGGCAGTACCCGCGCCGCAAACAGCGGCAGCAGGGTGCGTTCCAGGCGATCGCCGAGCACGTTGCGGCGTTTGCCGGCCGGCAGCGACGCAATGCCGAAGCGCAATTCCGCCACGGTAATTGCGGACAGATACAGCGTTTCCACCGCCTGTGCATCCAGCCAGGCCAGCACATGTGGGTCAGGTTTCGGTTTCCATGGCTCGGAAACGACATTGGTGTCGACCAGAATCATTCAAAGGCCATGGGCCGCGCGGGCGCCTTGTTACGCAGTTTCTGGAATACCTCGGCATCGGCACGGGTCAGCCCGGCCTCGCGACCAATGGACGTCAACAGCGATCCCAATTTGACGCGACCTTCCGGCTTGGCGGCCATCGCCAGGATGTCGCGCACTTCGGCTTCTGTGCTGCGACCGTGCATGGCTGCACGCACCCGCAGCGCGCGGCGGACTTCCTCGGGGATATTTCTGATGGTGATGGATGGCACTGCAATCACTCTACGATTTTGTCTTCATTGATAGCAATATACAGAAATGCGATCATCCATTCAATACCTCCCGTTCTGGCGGCAGCACCACGCCGGATTCCGTCGGCTGCATTGGGTGTTCCGCGAACAGCCGGCCAGAATAAGCAGCCCGGTTGGTGATTGCCCAATGGTGGTCAGTGAATACCAGCATCCGCATCTGCGAGGTGAGCGGTTCTGTTTTCGGCAAGCGGATTCTGCGCCTGGATCAAATCGCGAACCGGGGCGAACGCCGGAAGAACGGGAAGTGGCCTTGTGCTGCGTCCGGTGCGAGGGTTGGGGCAAAAGCGCGGGCCTCCCGCGTGGAGGGTCAAAACAGCCGCTTGCCAGCCTTGGAAGCTTTGGGCAGAGAAAGTTCGCGAAACACCCTAAAATGGTGCGATGACAAAGACAAACAAACCGCTTTCCCTCGCCACCCGCGCGATCCACGCCGGCCAG
>DATFGL010000095.1:0-12831 GCA_035249465.1 Rhodanobacteraceae bacterium
CGTGAAGTTCCACGGCATCGAGCCGGCCGCGTAATGCACCAGCAACCGGTAGATCACGGTGAACGCGACCATCCCGCACAGCACCAGCGTGCCGGGAGAAACGAACGACGATTGCGTGGAGCGGGCGGGTTGCGACATGGAATCCATCCTCGTTGCGATTGCCGCTAGTTTAGCGCAGGGCATCCGTGTCCGGCTGACCCGCGTCAACCGGCTATCATTCCGGAATGACGCAACGCAAGGACATTTTGGTCGTCGGCGGCGGGCTCGTGGGCGCCAGTCTTGCGTTGGCGCTGGATGCCGCCGGGCGCAGCGCCGTGCTGCTGGAAGCCGCGTCTGCGCGCACCGTTCCTGCCGCGAGCGGCGACGACAACGACCGCAACCTGGTGTTGGCGCGCGCGTCGGTCAATGCGCTGAAGGCGTTGCGGGTATGGCCGCATCTCGAGGCCACGGCGGGCGTGATCCGCCGCGTCGAAGTCAGCCGCGCGGGTGAGTTCGGCAAGTTGCGGATGACGGCCGAAGACGCCCGCGTGGATGCGCTGGGCCGGGTGGTGCCGGGGCGCGCGCTGGGCGCGGCGCTGGAAGGGCAACTCTCTGCATGCCAACACATCGAGCGCATGGTGCTGGCGAAACTGCTTGCGCTGGCGCCCGTGGCATCGGGTTGGCATGCGCGTGTTGCGATGGACGGTGGGGAGCGCGACATCGAAGCGCGTCTCGTGGTCGGTGCCGACGGCAGCGATTCGCTGGTGCGCGCGCAGGTCGGCATCGGCGCGCAGGAACACGATTATGGCCAGAGCCTGTTCGTCTGCACGGTCGGATGCGAGCACGACATGCCGGATTGCGCGTTCGAGCGCTTCACTGACGACGGTCCGGTCGCGCTGCTGCCGCTGCCGAACCAGCGGCGCGGGCTGGTGTTGACGGTACCCGCCGATCGCCACGACGGAGTCGCGGCGATGGACGATGCAGCATTCATCGGGCTGGCGCAGCAGCGTTTCGGCTGGAAACTCGGAAAGCTGTCGCGGCCCGGCAAGCGCTTCGTGCACCGCATCCGCCGCGTGCTGGCGGACGCCGTCACCGCGCCGCGCGCGGTGCTGGTCGGCAACGCCGCGCAAACCGTGCATCCGATCGGCGCGCAGGGATTCAACCTCGGATTGCGCGACGCACTGACGCTGGCGGAACTGATTGCCGGTGCCGATGATCCGGGCGCATCCACGTTGTTGAATGAATACGCCGCACGACGGCAGCCCGATCGCGACGGCGTGCTGGCTTTCAGCCACGGCCTGATCGCGCTGGGTTGCCTGCCGCAGCTGGCGCTCGCGCCGTTGCGTTCGCTCGCGATGCTCGCGCTGGGTGGCATCCCGCCCCTGCGGCACGCGGTCGCGCGTCGCGGCATGGGTTTTCGTGGCGAGCCGCCGACGGCGGCGCTGGATGCCGGTCCGTGAACGCGCGTCGTCCTTCGCTCGACATCGCCATCGCGGGCGGTGGCATGGTGGGCGCGGCGTGCGCATTGGCTTTGGCGCGTCGCGGTTTCGCGGTCGCACTGCTGGAAGCGCGCGAGCCTGAGCCGTGGAGCGCCGTCGACCCCGAAGACCTGCGCGTGATCGCGTTGGCGCCGTCGTCGGCGCGCTTGCTGGACGAACTGGGTGTCTGGCGCGCCATCGAAGCCGCGCGCGTGTCGCCGTACCGGCACATGCGCGTGTGGGATGGCGCATCGGGTGCGGAAATCACGTTCGACGCCGCACGCGAGGGCCGCGCGCAACTGGGCTGGATCGTCGAGAACAAGCTGGTCGCGCGCACGCTGTGGGATGCGTTGGCCGGTGCAGGTGTGCGCCGCGTTTGTCCAGCGCATGTTGCATCCTTCACCCAGCGCGAGGATCGCGTCACGCTGGAATTGGGCGACAGCGAAACGCTTTCGTCCGCGTTGCTGGTGATCGCGGATGGCGCGGGCTCGGCGCTGCGCGATCAGGCCGGCATCGCTGTGATTGGCCGCGATTACCACCAGCGCGCCGTGGTCGCACACGTGGCCACCGAACGCGCGCACGACGCGACCGCATGGCAGCGCTTCACCGATGAGGGTCCGATTGCGTTGTTGCCACTCGGCGATGGGCGCTGCTCGATCGTGTGGTCGTTGCCGGAAACGCGCGTGCGCGAAGTGCTGGCCATGGATGACGCGGCGTTTTGCGAAGCCGCCGGCGTGGCGTCGGATTTTCGTTTGGGAACGATCACGGCAACCACACCGCGCGCTTCCTTCCCATTGCGCCTGCAGATTGCCGCGCGCTTCGCGGCCGGGCGTTGCGTCTTGATCGGCGATGCCGCACACGCGGTGCATCCGCTGGCGGGGCAAGGCGCGAACCTCGGTTTGCGCGACGCCGCCGAACTCGCCGTGGTGCTGGGCGAGGCACGCGATGCCGGTCGCGATTTCACCGCGCCACACGTGTTGCAACGCTACGCGCGCAGGCGGCGTTCAGAGAGCGCGCTGGATGCCTGCACGTTAGATGCGATCGAACGGATGTTTGCTTGGCAGTCGCCAACGTGGGCAGTGTTGCGCGGCTTCGGCATGCGTGCCGTGGACGCGATCGAACCGCTGAAGCGGCGCCTGTCGGCGCATGCGGCGGGGCGAGCCGGGGTTTGACGCGGGATGCGTTGAAGCGCATCTCGCGCCGGCGGACGACCGGACAGGGATGTCCGGGCCGGCGCCAAGCGCAAGGGAAGGCTGCTTGCACGTGACTGCTTTTTGCCATTTTTGCGTGAGGAACCCAACAAGGAGAAGAGTCATGCGTCCTGTCATTGCAATGCTTGTGCTTTTCTTTCTCGGCGCCACCACGTTCGCGCACGCCGCGATGCGCACCCAAACCGTCGAGTACAGCGTCGATGGCAAGGCGATGCAGGGCGTGCTGGTGTGGGACGATGTAGTGAAGACACCGCGTCCCGGCCTGCTGATGATCCCCGATTGGACCGGCATCAACCCGGTGAATATCGACTTCGCCAGGACGGTCGCCGGCAAGGACTACGTGATCTTCATGGGCGACATGTACGGCAAGGACCTGCGGCCGAAGGACAGCAAGGAAGCACAGGCCGCGGTGAAACCACTGTTGTCCGACCGGCCGATGCTGCGCAAACGCGCCGCCGCCGCGTTCGCCGAGTTGAAGGCGCTGGCGGCGAAACACGCGGCGCCGATCGACGCGTCGAAGCTTGCCGCGATCGGATTCTGTTTCGGCGGCACCTCGGTGCTCGACCTCGCGCGCACGGGCAGCAATGTTGCGGCCGTGGTCAGTTTCCACGGCGGCCTCGCCACCGATGATCCGGCACTGGCGAAGCACATCAAGGCACGGGTGCTGGTGATGAACGGCGCCGACGATCGTGGCACCATGCCGGATGCGCCGGCCTTCATGACGGAAATGCAGCAGAGTCCGGCGCCCTGGCAGTTCGTGGCGTTCGGCGGCGCGGTGCACTGTTTTGCCGAACCGCAGGCGCATTCGCCACCCGGTTGCGTGTACGACCCGCCTGTGGCGAAGCGCGCCTTCGCGCTGATGCACGCTTGGCTGGACGAGGCGTTTGCCGGGAAGGCTTGAACCACGTTTGCGTGGGAGTCTCCGCGTGTAGGGCGGGAGGAGCGCAGCGCATCCCGCCACCCAGAACGATCCAAGGCGGGTTGGCACCCGCCCTACAGCGCTTCCGAAGGGCCAATCAACTCGTGCGGTTCACCGCGTAATCCGCCAGCCCCGCCAATGCATCGCGATATTCGGACGGCGGCAGACCTTCCAGCGCGGCGTGCGCGGCGTCGGCATGTGATTGCGCCTTGGCGCGGGTGCGCTCCAGCGCGCCGGAACCGCGGATCGCCGCGATGATCACGTCCAGCGCGGCCAGCCGCTGGCTGGTGATCGCGTTGCGCAGCAGTTCCGCCTGCATCGGGGTGGAACGTTCAATCGCGTAGATCAGCGGCAACGTGGGCTTGCCTTCCGCGAGGTCGTCGCCGATGTTCTTGCCGAGCGTGGCGGAATCGGAGACGTAGTCGAGCAGGTCGTCGGCGATCTGGAATGCCGAGCCGAGCTCCATGCCGTAGCGGCGCAACGCTAGGCACTGCGCGTGCGGCAGCCCGGCCAGCACCCCGCCCAGTTGCGTCGCGGCCGCGAACAACACCGCGGTCTTGCGCTCGATCACGCGCATGTAGGTGGCTTCGCTGGTTTCGGCCTTGCCGATGTTGAGCAGCTGCAGCACTTCGCCCTCCGCGATGGAGTTGGTGGTGTCGGCCAGGATGCGCATCACTTCCATGCGATCCAGTTCCACCATCATCTGGAACGCGCGCGAATACAGGAAGTCGCCGACCAGCACGCTGGCGGCGTTGCCCCAGGCGGCATTGGCGGTCTTGCGCCCGCGCCGCAGGTCGGAGCCGTCCACCACGTCGTCGTGCAGCAGGGTCGCGGTGTGGATGAACTCGATCACCGCGGCCAGTTCGATGTGCGCGTCGCCCTTGTAGCCGGCTGCGTGTGCCGCCAGCACGTGCAGGGTAGGGCGCAGGCGCTTGCCTCCTCCACCGACGATGTGCTCGGCGATGGCGTTGATCAGCACCACGTCCGAGTGCAGGCGTTGGCGGATCATGCCATCCACGTGGTGCATGTCGGGCGCGGCCAGGTCGCGCGCCACGATGAACGCGTTGGCGGGCTCGGCCGTCGGGGCGGGATTGGGGCGGTTCATGGGTGTCCGTCGTGCGGCAAGCCGTTGATTATAGTGCGTTGCAGCAAGAGACCGGCGTCGCCCTACGCCACGCCGGGAATTGCACCGGCATACTTGCCGGAGTGCTGGTAGCATCCTCGGTTTCGGTTGTTCCCATTCGAGGGTTTGCACATGGCACGTGGCGTCAACAAGGTCATCCTGATCGGCAATCTGGGCGCGGACCCCGACACGCGCTACAGCGCATCCGGCACCGCGATGTGCACGGTCAGCCTGGCCACGTCGGAAAGCTGGAAGGACAAGCAGACCGGCGAGATGCAGGATCGCACCGAGTGGCACCGGGTGAAGTTCTTCGGCAAGCTTGCCGAGATCGCGGGCGAGTACCTGAAGAAGGGCAAGCAGGTGTACATCGAGGGTTCGATCCGCAGCAGCAAGTACACCGACAAGGAAGGCGTCGAGCGTTGGAGCACCGACATCATCGCCAACAACATGCAGATGCTCGGTGGTCCCGGCGAGGGTGGTGGCGGACGTGGCGAAGGCGGTGGCGACTACCGTCCGCGCCAGTCGCAAGGCCGTCCGGCTGGTGGCGCACCGCCAAGTGGTGGCCGCCCTTCGGCGCCGCCATCGCAAGACAATGGCGGGTTCGAGGACGACGACATTCCGTTCTAGACAACACTAGTTCAATAGTGTTTGTGATAACCAGAAGGAGCCCGCATATCAGCGGGCTTTCTTTGTTTTGGCGTCCTTGATCGCTGCGGCCCCGCCTCGCGGCAATAGCAAGACCGCGGCCCGGTGTGGGATCGGAATGGCCAAAGTCGCCTTCAGAACTGCCATCCATGGCGAAGAACTCCGTGGCCAGGAATTTCCGTCCCTGACTTTCCACGAGAGCTGCATCGATGAATGTTTCAAGAGACGCATAACGTACGATCACCGGGTACGCAGCAGTAGGTGCGCCTCGGTGTTGAAGGTCACCGCGTTGAAGTCCAGCGACTGCGGGTGGAACAGGAGCCAGTAGTACTTGAAGGTTTCGGCCAGCACGAAACTTTCCATGTCGTCCTTCTGTTGTTTCGTCACCACGCTTTTCAGTGCGGCGTAGCCCGCATCGCTGCGGCAATACTTCACGAAATCGTCGAACATCGTGCGCCCCATCCCGAGGTACTTCGGATCGTGCGTGTAGTGGTGCAGGTAGAAAGTCGACTCGACGATCTCGGGTCGCAGCGCATAGCCGTCGTAAGCGATCTTCATCGCGCGGTAGTTCAGCACTTCGGGTTCGATGCCGTACAGGTTCCACATGCGGAACGACGAATTCTGCAGGCGTGCCGCGCGCTTGACTCCGCCCGACAGCGCGAGCAGGCCGGGGAAGAACGCGTCCAGTGCACCGTATTCCGTGGCGGTGCGCCTGCCCGAATTCATGTCGGCGTGGCCGTACCAGAGCTCTCCGTGAAAGTCGTCGGCGAGGTATCGGTTGGCCGCAGAAATGCTGGCCTTCCACATGCGCAGGCAATCCTTGTCGCCGAACAGCCGCCAGCATTTCCAAAGGTATTCGTAGTAGCTGTCGATGCCCCCGCTGATGCTGGAATCGGTGTCGGTCCACGCGCCGGTTTCGACGTTGATGCCGGCACCGACAAGTCCGATCTTCGATCGCCGCTCGAAAGTCGCGACCAGCGCCCGCTTGGCTTTTGCATAGAACGACGGCTTGTCGGTGAGCTTGCCGAGCGTGCCGAATTCCAGGATCAGCGTGCCGGTTTCGGCGGGGTTGGAAACCGTACCGTGCACCTTGCCGGTCCTGAGGTTCACGAAGCGGTACGGCAGGCCCGTGGGTGAATCGAACGCCGGCAGCAAGCGGGTGCCGAGATCCTCGGCCTTCTTCAGCAGTACCGGATCGTGGGTCAACTGGTACCCGGAGAGCAGGCCACCGAGCAGGCGGATGTTGATCTCGAACACCTTGACGTCGATATCCTTGTCGAAGTCGAGCTTGCTGTCGATCAGCGCGCGGTCTTCGTCGGCTTCCTTGTTCAAACCCATGAGCACCAGCGTGTCCAGCGCATCCACGGGCGTCATCAGCAGCGACTGGCCGTACCAGTCGAATGGTTTTTTGCTGAGCGGCTTGAGTTCGTCGTGGCCCCACGCGTACTTTCGGTAGCCGTTCCAGGCGTGCAGGAATTCCGCCTTGACGCGCGCAGCCATCGCTGCGGAATCGACCGGGGACGGGGGAGCGGCGAACGCCGCGGCGGGCACGAGCAAGGCGATCGCGCATATTGCATGGAACGCAAAACGCATCTTCATGGGCGCTGCTCCGTGTGCGCGCCGGCGGGCGGCGGAAACGACGGTGGAGCATCGGCCGGATCACTGCCCCACACCTTGTCGGGCGTCGCGCCCAGCGTGAAGTGCAGCGTGCCGCCGTGCAGCGCAAACGACCCCGGCAGCCATGGCTTGCGCCACGGCTGGCCGTCCAGCGTCAGCGCATGCACATACAAGTTGCCGTGGCTTGCATCCGGTGCTTCGATGGCCACGTCGCCGCCGGGGCGATGGATCACCGCGCGTGGAAACAACGGGCTCCCCAGCAGCAGCTCGGCACGCCCGGGAATGGCGGGATACATGCCCAGCGTTGCCCACACGTACCACGACGACATTTCGCCGAGGTCGTCGTTGCCGGGAATACCGCCGGGCGCGTTTTTCCAGATCGTGTCGAGCACCACGCGCACGGCCTTCTGGGTCTGCCAGGGTTGGCCGGCGAAGTCGTACAGCCACGGCGTGCCGATCGACGGTTCGTTGTTCAATTCCGGATGCAGCGGTCCGGCGTTGGTCAGCGCCCAGTTGCCGTGCTTGTCATGGAAGAACGCGTCCAGCCGCGCGGTGGCCTTGGCGCGGCCACCCAAAGCGTCGAACAGACCATGCACGTCGAACGGCACCATCCACAGGTATTGCGCGGCGGTGCCTTCGACGAAGCCGTCATCGGTGCCC
Organism: Rhodanobacteraceae bacterium; assembly: GCA_035249465.1. Taxonomy (GTDB): domain Bacteria; phylum Pseudomonadota; class Gammaproteobacteria; order Xanthomonadales; family Rhodanobacteraceae; genus 66-474. The sequence continues at coordinate 7,633 of DATFGL010000095.1, forward strand.
GGGGTGAACGCAGGCCACGTGCCGTCGGCGTTACGGTTCTGGATGTAACCGCCGTATGCGGTTGCACGCGGGTTGAACAGGTTGCGCCAGTAGCTGGCGCGGGTCAGGAACAACGCATGTCCTGCGTCATCGCCGGTTGCGCTGGCGAGCTGCGACAACGCAAAATCGGCAGTCGCATCTTCCAGCGTTTCGCCCGCGCCGCCCCACGCGTGCGATTTCGCGGCGATGTAATGCAGCTTCATCCACTGGTCGAGCGACGGCCGTTCGCCCACGCATTCGACGTTGCAGCCCGCGTCACTCAGGTCGTTCGCGCTGACGTGGGTGGCCGCGTCCTTCACGGATGCGTAGACGCCTTTCAAATCGAAGTCGCGGCCGCCGAAGGCATAGATGCCTGCGAGCGCCGGCACCGCGGGATCACCAGCCATCACGTGCGTGCCGCCCGAGGCGTGGGTCCAGCGATCCCATTCGCCGTGGTTCTGGCGTGCCTGGTTGTACAGCGATTGTGCGATGTCGCTGCCGACCTTCGGCATCAGCCACGTCAGCAACTGCAATTGCGAGCGGTATACGTCCCAGCCGGAAAAATTCGCGTACTGGATTTTCTGGGTGCCCTCGACACGATGGATCTTCCGGTCGAAGCCGCGGTATTCGCCATTGGTGTCGCTGAACGTGGTCGGCTGCAACAGCACGTGGTACAACGCGGTGTAGAACGTGGTGCGCTGGTCCCGTGTTCCGCCTTCGATTGCGATGCGTCCGAGCGCGCCGTTCCACGCGGCACTTGCGCGATCGCGCACCTGCGCCAGCGTGGTGCCGGCCGAAATTTCGGCGGCGAGATTGGCGCGCGCATTGGCGAGGCCGACGTAGGAAATGCCCACCCGCACCACGACGTCGCTGCCCGGCGCGAAACCGATCCATGCACCGGAACCCTTGCCGGCTGGCGGAAAACCTTTCGCCCCGTAACCGGTGCCGCCGTGCGCCGACGTACCGCCCGCTTGCACGGTTGTGTCACGCCATGTGCCGGTCGTTGCAAACGGCTGGTCGAATTTCGCGACGAAGTAAAGCGTGTAGTAGCTGCGGCGGTCGGCTTTCGACAGGTACCCGCAGAAATTGCCGCTGGTGACCGAGCCGCTGATGGTTCGTGTCTTGCGATCGATCGTAACTGTCGCGTTGCTGCTGCCGACTTCCGAATCCGAAACACGGACCAGCAGGTTGGCCGGTTTGCCGACCGGGAACGCGAAGCTGGCGATGCCGCTGCGCAGCGCAGCGGCGAGTTCCGCCGATACGCCATTGGCCAGCATCACGCGGTAGTCGCCAGGTGTCGCGTGTTCGTCGGCGTGCGAGAAATCGCTCGCGTAGATCGAATCGCGCGCGTCGGTCGAAGGCGAGGTCGAAACCGGAATCGTCACCGGCATGAACGGGATGTCGCCACTGGCGCCGGCGCAACCCGTGCCCGACAGGTGCGTCAGGCTGAAGCCGCGGATGCGGGTGGCGTCGTACTGATAGCCGCCCGGCGCGGCGGTGCGGTCGTGCTTGCCCCTGGTGTTTTCAGGACTCCACTGCAACATCCCGAACGGCAACGTGGCGCCCGGAAAAGTGTTGCCCCCGTTGCGGCTGCCGATCAGCGGATTGACCGCATCGGCCGGGGCCGTTGTTTGCGCAGGCGCTGCTGCGCAGCACAGCGCCAACGTCAGCGCCACCGCAACGTACACGCGGTGGCGCGACGCGCGAACGAAACCGTGTGCAAGAGTCATGGCCGGCTCCCGTTGGCTTCATTCGACCTGCCCACCACGTTGAGCACTTCATAGCACGCGCCCATGTTGTGGTAGTCGGTTTTGCCGGCGGGGCTTTTCTCGTCGTCGTATTTGCGACCGTCGCGGGCAAGGATGCGGTACCAGCCGCCGTATTCGTGGTCGACGAAGTGCGCCCATGCGTATTCCCACAGACGCTGGTACCACTGCCAATATTTTTCCTCGCCGGTGCGCTCGGCCAGCAATGCCGCGCAGGCCAGCGATTCAGCCTGTACCCAGTGGTATTTGTCATCGTCGCAAATCGAACCGTCCGGCGCGAAGCCGTAGCACAAGCCGCCATGCTGATCGTCCCACGCCCGCGTGACGGCGGTGTCGAACAGGTGTCGCGCGGTCGGCAGCAGCCAGCCGGCATCGCGGTGGCGACTCATGATCACCAGCAGCTTGGCCCATTCGGTCTGATGGCCGGGCTGGAAACCCCAGGGACGAAACAGGTCCTTCGGGTTGTCCTTGTGGTATTCCCAATCGATTTCCCAATTCTCGTCGTAGTGCTCCCACACCAGGCCGCCGGCTTTCGCGGCCTGACGGCGCGTCATGTTGTCCGCGAGCGTGTACGCGCGATCCAGATAGCGGTGGTCCTGGCTGGCTTCGAACGCGGTCAGCATGGCCTCGCACATGTGCATGTTGGCGTTCTGGCCACGGTAGTTCGAGAAGTGCCAGTTCGCGTCGGCTTCGTCGCGGTACAGGCCCGCTGCAACATCCCAGTAGCGTTGTTCAAGCAGATTCCAGTGTTCATCCATCCACGCGGCGGCCTCGATGATGCCGGCCATGCGCGCCTGGGAGTAGGCAACCAGCACGAACGCCGCGCCGTAGCAGTGGTTGGTGGTGTCTTCCGGCTTGCCGTTGCGCAAGGTCCACGTGTAACCGCCCGTCGACGGGTTGCGATGCGCATCGCGGATGAAGGCGACGCATTGGCGTGCGCCATCCAGGTATTCGGCGCCGCCGAAGTGGCGCGCGTACATCGCGTAATCGAACACGAAGCGCGCGCTGCTGACCAGATGGCGGTCCACGCGATCGTAGATGTCACCGTTGTCCTTGTAATAGTGGAAACATCCGCCGGCGGGATCGAGGCAATGCGGGTGGTAGAACGCCATGGTGTCGCGGATGTGTTGCCGGAGGAATGCCGGGGAACGGAAGTCGGGAAGATCGCTCATGCGTGTTGCTCCAGGAAGGCGTGGACGTCGGCCAGCGCAGGCATGGCGGCGAACGAGCCGATGCGGGTGACGGCGAGCGCGCCGCAGGCGGCGGCGAAGCGCAGTGCCGCGTCGCGCCGCGTGCCGTTCGCCAGCAATGCCGCCAGCGATCCGGCCGCGGCCAGGTTGTGCAGAAAACCACCGACGAAGGCGTCGCCGGCGCCGGTGCTGTCGATGGCGCGTACCGCGAACGGCGACATCCCGCCGGTTGCGTCCCGCGTGAACCAGCGGATCGCGCGGGAACCGTCGGTGACGACCAGGAATTGCGTGCTGGCCGACCACAAGCGTTCGAGCACGGCGCCTTCGCTTCCCGTCGAAGCGGCAAGGAACGTGAGTTCCTCGGCGCTCAATTTCACGAAATCGGCGAGCGCAAGCGCGCGCCAGATGGCCGGTGCGGGATCATCAAAGCGCGGCCACAGCGCGGGGCGCAGGTTCATGTCGAAGCTGACCAACGCGCCTGCCTCGCGCGCGCGGCCCATGCCCTGCACCGTGGTTGCGGCCGATGCGGCTTCGGTCATGCTGCACGAACCCGCGTGGAAAATGTTTCCGGCCGCGAAGATTGCCGGATCGAAATCGCCGTCGCGGAACAACAGGTCGGCGGCCGGCGGCCGGTAGAAACTGAAGTTGCGTTCGCCGTGAGCGTCGTGCGTCACGAATGCGAGCGCGGTGTTCGCGGCGTCGGTGCGCCGCGTGCAGCGGGTGTCCACGCCGGCGTCGGCCAGCTCGTGCAGCAGCATATCGCCGAACACGTCGCGGCCGAACATCCCGATGAATGCACTCGCGTCGCCGAGCCTTGCGACCGCCACCGCGACGTTGGCGGGGGCGCCGCCGGCGTGCGGGATGAACGCGGGAGGCGCGTTGCCGGCGCGCGGCTCGGCATGGAAGTCGATCAGCGCTTCACCAAAGCAGTACACCATGCCGTTCATGCGACGCGCGATCCCTTCACGCTGTAGAACACGATGTAGGCGTAACACAGCAGCGGCAGCACGAAAGCATGGTGCACGCCGATGCGGTCGGCCAGTGCGCCCTGCGCCAGCGGGATCACCGCGCCGCCGACGATCGCCATCACCAGCAGGCTGGAAACCTTGCCCGCCAGCGGCCCGAACTTCTCGATGCCGAGCGTGAAGATGTTGGGGAACATGATCGAATTGAACAGGCCGATCGCGATCACGCTCCACATCGCCACATGGCCGTGCGTCAGCATGGTGGTCAGCACCAGGAGTCCCGCGATGATGGCGAAAGCGCACAGCAACTTGCGCGCATCGATGCGTGTCAGCAGTGCCGATCCGGCGAAACGGCCGATCATCGCGCCGCCCCAGTACAGCGACACGAATCCGGCGGCGCGCGCTTCCGGCATGTCGCCGATGCCAGGCAGCGAGATGTAGTTGATCATGAAGCTGCCGATCGACACCTCCGCGCCCACGTACACGAAGATCGCGAGCATGCCGAACCAGACGCGCGCGTGCGCCAGCGCGTCGAAGAACGTGTGCCGCGAATCGTCACGTTCGTCGGCGCCTTCGATCGCGGGTAGGTGGAACAGCCACACGATCAGCGCCAGTGCAAACAACACGATGGCGATGCCGAGATACGGGCCCTGCACGAGGTGCGCCTGCTGCAATTTGTAGGCGGCCTGTTGCGCGGCGGGCAGCTTCGCCAGTTCCGCGCTGCCGAGCACCGCCACCGACAGGATCAGCAGGCCGCCCAGCTTGGGCGCGATGGTGGTGCCGAGCGAGTTCAACGCCTGTGCCAAGTTGAGGCGGCTGGACGCAAGCCTGGCCGGCCCGAGCAGGCTGACGTACGGGTTGGCGGCGACCTGCAGCAAGGTGATGCCGCTCGCCAGCACGAAGAACGCGAGCAGGAACAAGGGATACGACTGCGCCATCGAGGCCGGCAGGAACAGCAATGCTCCGATACCGGTGACGACAAGCCCGGCGACGATGCTGAGCCGGTAGCCGAGCCGCGACACCACCTTGCCGGACGGAAGCGACATCAGGAAGTACGCGCCGAAGAAGGTGAACTGCACCAGCATGACTTCGGTGTAGTTCAACGTGAAAACGGATTTGAGGTGCGGGATCAGCACGTCGTTGAGCGCGGTGATGAAACCCCACATGAAGAAGATGGTGGTGACCACCGTGAGGGCGGTGCGGTTGCCTGCGACTCGGGTATTCATGCGATGGTGGCCTCGCTGCTGGCGCGGATGATCA
>DATFGL010000096.1:0-12131 GCA_035249465.1 Rhodanobacteraceae bacterium
TAGCGGTAATAACCGGTGTGGTAATACTCCGGGTTCCCGTCGGACACCGCGTAGCGCGCGATCCCCACACCCGCCGTGATCCAGAAGTCCCCCGCCAGCGGCCGGTGGAAATTCAGGTCGGCGGCGGGGTGCAGCTTGTGCGTGTCGGCTTCCGGGAAGTAGGCGCACGCCACGCCGAATGTCAGCAGGTCGCGGTACGCCAGGTACACGCCAGGCTCGTAGGCATTGGCGCGAAGACGACTGGCGTAGTGGTAATAGAGGACGCCCGTCTGTATCCGCCAGTTGTCGGAAAGGGAAAAAGTTCGCCCCAGCCGCGCCACGGCCGCGGCCACGTGTCCCGGTGAATCCAGTTCGACGCCCCCGGACAGGGCCAATGACCATCCGGACGGGGTCGTCCAGGAAACGGCTCCCTGCAGCACAGGGGACGCGGGGGTGACGGCCAGGCCACGGTCCACCAACTGGGACGTGATCGCGACCCCGCCACTCAGATCTCCCGCCAAGGCGCGGATGGGGGCGAGCAGGCACGTCGCGATGATCGCTGCCACGACGCCCCGGACAGGCCACGCGGCCATGCAGCGGCCGTGCCGCCGGGCGCGCGTCGGGCGCCGGTGCGGTCCGGGTTCGGCGCGGAGGAGATGCCGCATCATGCGGCGGTTCCCTCTGCGTCATGGAGCACGCTCGCAGCCGACGCGGCGTTCATCGCGAAATCCTCGCCGTTCTTCGCGACCCGACCTGATGCGGTGCCAATGATAGCTGCGCCGGCTTGGGCCGCGGTGCAGTCGCGTCGCATCGTTCCAGATCGCGGATGCCGTGTCGAATCCGATGTGTTGAATCCATGTTACGGGCGCCTGACGGATGAGCCGATCGATGATGGCGCCGCGCGTCGATTCCAATGATTCAACCAAAACGATCCGTAGTGGAACCCATGGCGTGGTCCCGCCACGGCATTCCGCTCATTTTCGACACGGATTCCATGTTCGCACCAGCCATCCCGCCGGTTGAGGCGCAACTGCTCGATACCCAGCGCGCATTCGACAGCGTGGCCGCCGACTACGACGGTCCGCGTGGCAACAACGTGCTGATCCAGCGCATGCGGTGCGCCATGTGGCACGCCGTGCAGCAGGAACTCCGGCCCGGCGCGCGGTTGCTGGATCTCGGTTGCGGCACCGGCATCGACGCCGCCAAGTTCGCGCGACTGGGGTATCACGTCCTCGCGACGGACTGGTCGCCGCAGATGGTCGAGCGCACCCGCGCCCTCGCCACCCTCGACGCGACGCAGTCACGGATGGAAGCCAGGCACCTCGGCATCCATCAACTCGACCGGCTCGAAGGTGAATTCGACGGCATTTATTCGAATCTGGGACCGCTGAACTGCATCCCCGATCTCGCCGCCGCCGCGACCGAGTGCGCGCGTCTGTTGCGGCCCGGGGGCAAGCTGGTGTGTTCCGTGATCGGCCGTGTCTGCCCCTGGGAACTGGGCCATTACGTGGTGCGTCGCCGGTTCAGGCGCGCGCGGGTACGGGCCGAGCGCGGGGTGACGCCGGTCGGCATGAACCGTCACACGATCTGGACACGCTATTACCTGCCGCGCGAGTTCTACCGCGCCTTTGCCGGAGATTTCTCGCTGTGCGGCTATCGCGCACTCGGATTGTTCATGCCGCCGCCGTATCTGGTGGACTATTACCACCGCCATCCGCGCTGGTGTGGCTGGCTGGGGTGGCTCGATGATCACCTGGGTGCGCTGCCGCTGCTGCGCGGCATGGGTGATCATTTCCTGATCGTGATGGCGCGGCGCGGCCGGGTACCGGCATGATGCCCGCGAACGTCAGCCTGCACGGTGCCCGGACGATCACCGCCCGCGGCGTGTCGCGCGCGCCGTTGTCCATCGTCGGCGACAGGATCGGTGCCGCGTCGGCAGGACGTGTGCGCAGGATCGACCTGCGCGATCACGTGATCGTTCCGGGCCTGGTCAACGCGCACGAGCATCTGCATCTCAACGCCGTGCCGCCGCTGCCGGTCGGTGCACCGTTTCCCGACAGCTATGCGTGGATCGAGGCTTTCCAGGCGCATTTCCGGGAACCCGCCGTCGTCGCGGCGCTGACGCTGCCGAAGGCACTGCGGTTGCGGCATGGCGCGGTCAAGAACCTGTTGGCAGGCACGACCTGCGTCGCGCACCACGATCCGTGGCATCCCGCACTCGACACGAAGGACTTCCCGGTCGCGCTGCTGCGCGAATATGGCTGGAGTTATGCGCTGGGCTGGCCGCACTACGGGCCGCCGGTCAGGCAGAGTTTCGATGCCACGCCGCCGGACCGGCCGTGGATGATCCACCTGGCCGAGGGCACCGACGCGGTGGCGCAGGCAGAATTGGCGCAACTGGATGCGCTGGGCTGTCTGGCATCGAACAGCGTGCTGGTGCATGGCGTCGGGCTGCGCGAGTCGGACATCGACCGCGTGATCGAACGCGGCGCCGCGGTGGTCTGGTGCCCGACCAGCAACCGCACCTTGCTTGGGGCGACGCTCGATCCGCGTCGCCTGCACGCTGCCGGTTGCCTCGCGCTGGGCAGCGACTCGCGGCTCAGCGGCGCGCGCGATCTGCTCGAAGAGCTGCGGGTCGTCGTTGATGCAGGCGCACTCGATGCGCGCGAGGCGCTGGCGCTGGCCACCTTCGATGCAGCGCGCATCCTGCACCTGCCGCGACGCGGTGATCTCGCGGCAGGCGCGCATGCGGATCTGCTGATCGCGCGTGATCGCGGCGGCGAGCCGGCGCAAAGCGTGGTCGGCGTCGCACGCAGTCATGTTCGCGCCGTGATACGCGATGGTGTGCCGTGTATCGCCGATCCGGATTTCGCGGAATGGTTCGAGGCAGCCGGTGTGGAAGCGGTACCGGTTGCGCTGGACGGCAGACCGAAACTGCTTGCGAAGGCGCTGACGGATCCGGCGCTGATCGCGCTGGAACCCGGGCTCGAACGGGCATCCGGCCTTCGCGAGCCGGGACACGCGTCCGCATTGGCAGCGGGGTGCGGCTGATGTCCCGCATCGAAATACTCGAACCGCGCGAGGCCTACGCTTTGTGGGCCGCCAGTTATCCGCCGCGGGCGCACAACCCGGTGATGCAGGCCGAGGAGCGCGCGATGCTGGCGCTGATGCGGGTCGACCTGCGCGGACAAGCCGTGCTCGACGCGGGCTGCGGCAGCGGACGCTACTTGCTGCACGCCTTGCGGCGCGGTGCCGCGCGCGCCACGGGTGTCGACCTGTCGCTCGAGATGCTGGAACGCGCCGGCGCAGAGCTGGCGGCGAGCCGTCCCGAGGGCAAGATCGAATTGGTGCAGGGCGATTTGATGACGCTGCCGCTGCCGGATGCCTGGGCAGACCTGACGGTCTGTGGCCTGGCCATCGGGCACCTCGACCGGTTGCAGCCTGCGCTCGCGGAGTTGCGCCGCGTGACACGGCCGGGTGGCACGTTGTTGTGCAGTGACGTGCACCCGATCGGACACGCGCTCGGCTGGCTGCGCGATTTCAAGTCCGGCGACCGTCGCTACGCCGTCCGGCATACGCCACATCTTTACAGCCACTGGCACGCGGCCTGTGCGGCGTTGCGGCTGGAAATCGTGCGGGTGCTGGAACCCATGCTCGTTCCCGCGGACATCCCCGACGCTGCCCACTTCGATCCGTTGGCGCTCGAAGTTCCCGTCGCGCTGGTGTTCGAGTTGCGGCGCCTGCCGTGATCATCGTGCCGTTCCACGCATGCCCATGACCCCGTCACCCAACACGCTGCTGATCAATCCGACCATCGCCTCGCGCCACAGCGCGCGGTTTCCGCTGTCGCTGCTGAACCTGTCCGCAGTGCTGGACAGGGCCGGCGGCAGCCGGATCATCGACGGCAACGTCGATCGCGATTGCGTCGGCGAAACGCTGCGCGCACTGGAGCGCGAGCGTTTCGACGCGGTCGGCGTCAGTGTGATGGGCGGCCCGCACGTCGGCGCGGCGATTGCCGTTTCCAGGGCCGTTCGTGAGCACCATCCACGCCTGCCGATCATCTGGGGCGGCTATTTCCCGACCCTCAACACGGATGCCGTGCTGGCCGCGCCCTACGTCGATTACGCGATCCGCGGGCAGGGCGAGGCAAGTCTTTCCGAACTGGTCGCGTCGCTTGACGGGCACGGGCCGGCGTTGCACGAAATTGCCGGGCTGTCGTGGAAGCACGCGCACGGCGTGACCCACAATCCGGGCCGGCCGTTTTCGCGAGGCCAGCTCACGTCGTTGTTGCCCTACGACAAGCTCGGCGATCCTCGCCGTTACTTCGCGCGCACCTATCTTGGTTCACGCACGGTCGCGCACCAGGCCGCGCTCGGCTGCCGCTTCCGCTGCACCTTCTGTGGTGTGGCCGCGATGTTTGGCGGAGCGACCGCACTGCCGCCGCTGGCGCGCTTCGAACAGGAACTGGAATACCTGAAACACACGCTGGGTGCCGATTCGGTCCAGTACTTCGACCACAATTTCTTCGATCGCGAGGACGACATGATCCCGCTGCTGGAGGTCATGGCGCGGTTCGAGATGCCTTGGTGGTGTTTCGCGCGCACCGATGCGTTGCTGAACCTGTCGGAACGCGCGTGGAAGCTGGTGAAGAAGAGCCGGTTGCGGATGGCCTTCATGGGTGCGGAATCACCGGATAGCCGGATGTTGAAGGCGATCCGCAAGGGCACGCGGCCGGATCAGGCGCTGGCGGTGGCCGAATTGTGCAGGCGCATGGGTGTGATCCCGGAGCTGTCCTTCATGGTCGCGCCTCCGGAAGATACCGAAGCGCAAACCGAGCGCACGTTCGAATTCATCCGCGACCTGAAGCGGATCAATCCCGATTGCGAAATCATCGTGTACATCTACACGCCACTTCCGGAAAGCAGTCTGCACCGGAAAGACCGCAACAAGGGCCGTGCACCACCGCTGTTCGACGTGCACGGCGAGCCCGTGGTTTTTCCAACCACGCCGGATGAATGGGCGCAACCACAGTGGGTCGCGTACGCGTGTCACGCCGACGCGCCATGGTTGACCGACACCTTGCGCTGCCGCATCCACGATTTCGTCACGGTGCTGCGTTGCCGGTTCCCCACCGTGCAGGACATGCACGCATCGCCTTGGGCGAAGCGCGGCTTGAGCGCGATGGCGACCTGGCGCTACCGCTTTCGCAAGTACGACCGGCCATGGGAATTGGGTCTGGCCAACCGGATCGTGCGCTTGCGCATGCCGCAGGTTTCCGGGTTATAGGTGGTGCCCATGCGCGTGGCACAGCTCAATTTCCTGCCCGCACCCGTCGAGACAGACATCGAATCGCTGCTCGAACGCTGGCCGTCGCTGGCGGACATCGCCGAAATGGCGGTGGGCGCCGGCATCGAGGTGTCGGTGCTGCAGGCGGCATCGCGTACCGGGCACATGAGCCGCAGCGGCGTCGACTATCGCTTCATCGACACCAGCGGAACGCGAACCGCGCAGGGCCGTGGCCGCTGTTTCGCCGAAGCGTTGACCGGAATGGGGGTCGACGTATTGCACGCGCACGGACTCGGCTTCGTCGAAGACGCGGCGGCGATCGCCGGACGTCTGTCGCCGACAGTGCCGATCCTCTTCCAGGATCATGCCGACCGCCTGCCGCGCTGGTGGCGGCGGCCGCGCCAGCGCCGCCGTTTTGCGATGGCTTCCGGCGTTGCTTTCACATCGCTCGACCAGGCGCAGCCATTCGTCGCCGCCGGTCTGTTAGGCCCTTCGACGCGGTTGTTCGCGATTCCTGAATCCAGCAGTCGGTTCAGTCCTGGCGATCGTGCATCCGCACGCGACGAAACGGGGTTGTACGGCGCCCCTTGCGTGTTGTGGGTGGGACGCCTGAACCAGGGCAAAGATCCGATGGCCGTGCTCGACGGCGTTGCGATCGCTGCCGGCTGTCTACCGGACTTGCGGTTGTGGTGTGTGTTCGGTGCGGCGCCGATGCTTGCGGAAGTGCGCGCGCGGATCGCCGACGACCCGCGACTGGCGGGGCGAGTACATCTGCTGGGCAAGGTACCGCACACGCACGTCGAATCATTGCTGCGCGCCGCCGACCTGTTCGTGTCGGGCAGCTGGTCCGAAGGCAGCGGTTACGCCGCGCTGGAAGCGATCGCCTGCGGTGTCACGCCGGTACTGACGGACATCCCTGCGTTCCACACGCTCACCGGCAACGGGCACATCGGTCGTCTGTGGCCATGCGGCGACGCCGCGCGTCTTGCCGACGCACTCATTGCCGCGGCGGCCGATCGGACATCGCCGGAGCAGGTGCGCGCACATTTCGACGCCGCGCTCTCATTCGAAGCCGTGGGGCGGCTGTGGGCGAACGCCTACGCGCAGATCCTCCGCGGCCAGTTGCGGAGGGTCGCGTGAAGCTTGCGCTGGTGGTGCCGGGCGGCGTCGATCGCAGCGGCGAGTTCCGGGTGATCCCCGCGTTGCTGGGCCTGATCGAGCGCTTGTCGCGGGTGCATGAAGTCCACGTCTTCGCATTGCGGCAAGAACGGACCGCGGCGAGCTGGCGGCTGGCCGGCGCCGCCATCCACAACATCGGCGACGGCTGGACCCGCGTTCGTGGTGTCGCGGCGATTCGCGCGGAACATCGCCGCGCACCTTTCGATCTGGTGCACGCAATCTTTTCCGGCCCGTGTGGCCTGATTGCGGTCGTTGCGGCGAAACTGCTGCGGCTGCCCAGCCTGGTGCACGTGACCGGCGGCGAGCTGCTCGCGTTGCGCGACATCGGTTACGGCGGGCGCCTGACCTGGAAGGGTCGGTTGTGTGAGCGGATCGCCTTGCGGGGTGCCGACGCCGTCACCGCGACCAGCGCGCCGGTCGTCGATTTGCTGGGGGTGCTCGGTGTCGAGGCCAGCCGCGTGTCGCTCGGCGTCGACCTGCACAGGTGGCCGGCGCTCCCGCCGCACCGCCGCTCGGGCGGTCCCGCGCGCTTGATTCATGTCGCCAGCCTGAACCGCGTCAAGGACCAGTCGACCTTGCTGCACGCGCTGGCGCGGCTTGCGAAAGTCGGCGTTGATTTCGAGATGGACATCGTCGGTACCGATACGTTGCAGGGCGAGATGATGAAACTCGTACGCCAACTCGGTCTGGATGCGCGCGTGCGCTTCCTCGGCTTCAGGACACAGCGCGAACTGCGTCCGCTGGTCGAGTCCGCCGATCTGCTGGTGGTGTCGTCGCGACACGAGGCCGGCCCGTTCGTCCTGCTCGAAGCGGCAGTGGCGGGCGTGCCCACCGTCGGCACGGCGGTGGGCCACATCGTCGAATGGGCCCCCTCGGCGGCTCTGGCCGTACCGGTCGCCAACCCGGAGCGCCTCGCCGACGCCATCCACACGCTGCTCACGGACGAGGACTCAAGGCTTCGCATCGCGCGCGCGGCGCAATGCAGGGCATTGTCCGAAGACGCCGATTGCACCGCCCGCACCTTCGAGGCGATCTATCTGCGCCTGGCCGGAGTCCGCGGATGAAAGGCCACGCACATTCGCCACCCTTCGGGCGTCGCGGGACCGGATGCATGCCCATCTCCCGCGCAACCTTTCTTTTCCAAACAGGCAATAACGGTAACCCGGGTTTGAAAGGAATGGGTTCTCGAAAGGCAGACGTCGCGTGCACACCGGAGAGCAGTACCACGAATTCATGCTGACCTCGCAGCGGGATCGGCGGGTACGCGACGGGTTTCAGAAAATGGCGCTGGACCTGTTGCCTGCGGGGGCGGACGTGCTCGATTTCGGAGCGGGAACCGGCATCGATGCAAAGGTTTATGCGGCAAGGGGGCATCGGACTTTCGTCTATGAGCCTTCGGAAGCGATGCGCGCGCATCTGGCGCAATACTGTCACGACGAAATCGAACGCAACGCCGTCATCATTCTTTCACGACCCGTGATCCACAAGGTGCAGGCGCTCACGGCGAACTTTGCGGTGCTCAACCACTTCGAAGATCACGCATCGCTGTTCGAAGGGTTTTCGCGTGTGGTCGATCCGGGCGGTTTTGTGCTGGCCAGCATGTTGAGCCCCTTTTACCTCGGTGATGCACGCCATGGCTGGTGGCGTGCGAACCTCATGAATCTCGTGGGAAGCGGCCACTACCCCAGCCCGGGTGAAAGCCACATCCATCGTTTCGCGCCACGCGTCGTCGTGCGCGCGGCGAAGCCGCATTTCCGGCTTGAACGCCTGGCGCCACGCGGTTTCGGATTGGCTACGCAGCTTTACATGTTCCTGCTGTTCCGGCGGGTCTGAGGGTGCCCCGATGTGGAAGGACTGGTTGAGGCCTTTCGTTCGTGCGCTGCCGCAATGGTCGCCGGTTGCGATCCCATCACCGCAGCAGGTGGTTGCCGCCAGCTTGCGTTCGGATGACGGCAAATCAAGGGACGTCACGGCGGCCCACACTGTGGCCTCGCTCAAGCCCCTGACAATCGCGACGGGTTTCGATGCCGGCCAACGCGCCGTGCTCGAATACCGCGACAACGCAACGGGAACTCTCCTCGGGGTCTTGAGGCTGGTGCGAACCGATTCGGTCGTGACCGGGGGGACACCCGTCGCCTTTTACCGCATCGCGGCCGGCGAACACCATTGTCTCGGCTGGCCGCGGCGTTCCTGGAACGCGTGGCTCCAGAACCGCGCCATGCGCCGCTCGCCACACCCCTCGCTCATGGACTTCGATGCGGTACAGCAACTGATGATCGCGTACCTCTGTCCGCGGCCGGTGGTCCTCGTCTCGGTCGCCGCGCCTGGCCACTCGAATATCTTTCCGATGGATCTGATCGGTCCACTGGAGCAGGGCGGACTTTTTTCGCTGGCGCTGCGGAGCACCAATGTTTCGGTGCCGGTCATGCGCACAGTGCGCCAAGTCGCCCTGTCCGGCATGCCGGCGACCATGAAGGCGATCGTCTACAAACTTGCCGAGCATCACAGGCAGCCGCTCCATGATTGGGCTGCGCTTCCATTTCCGGCTCGACCATCGCAGACATTCGGGATTCCCGCGGTGGCCGCGGCACTGCGCGTCCGTGAGTTGACCATCGTGGATAGCCGGGAGATCGGTTCACATGTCTTTTTCCTTTGCCGGGTGGTTTCCGAACAGGATTTGGCGGAAGGCCCGCAGTTGCATCACACCGCGGGCTTTCACCAAGCCTTCCGCCGCCGGCAGGGCATGCCGTTCGCGGATGCTTAGTGCGATGACCCCCATGGTGTCCAGTCATGCCAGAGCCAACCAACCATGCAGCGCGCGCATCGCCGCGTCATGTCCTGCGGGTCTCTTCTGCCCCGACCGTCGACCGCGCATGTTTTCGGCGTCGCGCGGGCATGTTTCGCTGACCGGAGGGTTGCTTGCGCGGGGCACGAGGCGCAAGCGAAACCACTCGGGTCATCGGCGACGGAAGCCATGAACGAGCTCCTGACGCCAAGTCCACCGATCGTGTCGGTCATCCTGCCGACCTACGGACGTCTGCCGCTTCTGCGCGAGGCCGTCGCATCGGTGATCGGACAGACCTTCAGCGACTGGGAGCTCATCGTCGTCGACGACGGTTCCACCGACGACACGCGAGAATATCTCGAAGCGATCGATGATCCACGCGTGCGGCCGCTCCGGCTCGAACACCGCGGCATCACTTCGGCCCGCAGTTCCGGCCTCAGGCTCGCGTGCGGCAAGTGGGTGGCATTCCTTGATTCGGACGACTTGTGGCTGCCCAGGAAACTGGAACTGCAACTGCGGCGGCTCGCCGTGCAACCGGCATGCCGGTGGAGCTACACGGGATACTCGCTGATCGACACGGAGGGAGCACCGCTGCCGGAGCGATCGAATCTTCTGCCTCAGCCGGTTTCCGGGTACATCCTCGAGTCCGTGCTTCGGTTCAAGATCTCGACACCGGTCCAGACCATGCTCGCGCAGCGCTCGCTGATCGAGGAGATCGGAGGGTTCGACGCGTCGATCCCGTTCCTCTCCGACTACGATTTCGCTCTGCGGCTCGCCGCGCGCAGCGAGGCCTGCGCACTGCCCGAAATCCTGACGCTGATTCGCGAGCACGCAGGAAGGGCCACCTCGAACCTGCGTGACGCGGATCTTTACGCCGATCAGGAACATTCGTTCCGCAAGGCGGCGGCCGCGGCAACGAACCGAAAACTGCGGGTGCTGTGCCTGCACCAGTGCGCGGTGCAACTGGCGCGACAGGCGGCGTCACTGTCGCGGGAGGGATCGCACGGGGCCGCGTTCGCGACATTGGCGCGAGCCGTTCGCATCACGCCTTTCAGAAAGGCGATCTGGAGAACGGCGGCGGGATGCGCGGCACGGGCGATGGGAGTGATCACATGAGGACCCGGATCACGAACGAGCTGGAGCCCCGTGTCGTGGCGGCGATCCTCGACGTGGCGGTGAAAACTTCGACTATCGGGCATGGCGAATGGTGAGCGGAAGGACACCAGCGGTGACCGGCTTGCTTGGCGATACGCCGCAACGCGACTACACGGAGAAGCTCCGGCTGTTCAATGCGTTCGCACGGCTAGAATTGCGTGAAGCGATCGACGCGTTGTCGATGCCGGCGGGCTCGTGCGTGCTCGACGCCGGCTGCGGCACAGGCGAGTCGGTCCGCTGGTTCCACGAATCGATGCATGGCCACGGAATGGTGGTTGGAATGGACCTGGCCACCGCGCATGTCCGGGCCGCGCGCGGCACCGCGCCGGCACGCGCTTCGACCGTGCAGGGCGACATGCTGCGCCCTCCGTTCGTGGATGGTGCGTTCGATCTGGTGTGGGCCGTCAATGCCCTCAACCACCTGCGCGACCCGGCCGCCGGCGTGCGGGTTCTGTCGAACCTGCTGCGGCCGGGCGGGCGCATCGTGGTGGGCCAGAGCTCGCTGGTGCCGGACATGTACTTCGCGTGGGATGCCCGCCTCGAAAAGTGCGTGAACGACGCGGTACGCGTGTACTACCGGGAACGCTACGGCGGCAGCGAGCATGAGTTCACCGCTGTACGTTCGCTTGCGGGCTGGTTGCACCGGACTGGGTTGCATGACGTGCGGGTGCGCACGCAGATGATCGAGCGCACCCAGCCACTCGCCGAAGCCGATGAACGCTATCTGCTGGAATGCATCTTCCGCGGCACCTGGGGCGAACGCCTGCGCAAGTACATGGCTGCGGAAGACTTCGAGGAGCTGACGCGTTTGTGCTCGCCGGACGACGAACGCTACGCGCTCCGCCGTGGGGATTTCCATTTCCTGCAAAGCCTCACCGTCTCGGTGGGAACGAAGTAAGCGGGCTCGCAATTCCCCGTTCCCCGTTGCCGGAAACACCACGGCGTGAACGCAGGCATGCCGGTTTAGCGACATGCGACCGCACCATGTCGCAGGTTTCAATGGACCCGATGCAACCGGATTGGCGCGGCAAGGCACAAACCGAAGCAGGCCCAGTGACTCGCAGGAAGGTTGTGCGTGCCCGGCGTGGGGGGTCCGGAGCGGCTCGGCGTCGAAGCAGCGATTTCGCTGCGCGTTTCCCGCACAGAAGGATCGCATGCGATCTGAACCGAATGGTGTCCTGGATCGAGTCGTGCCAGCGGCGGTGGTGCCGTACGCGATCTGGACGATGTACGTTCACCTGATCACGGCGACGCGTTCCAGCTTCGTGACCTTGCTGCAGGGGTTGCCCTTGGTGGCGCTGATCGCGATCGCGGCGACGGTCGGGTGGTTTCATCTGCCCGACCCGGCCAGGCGCTCCGTTGCCGCCGCGACCGGCAGCGGGGCAGTTGGTCCGGCCGATACCCTGATGGTCTCCCCAAGCAGCATCCGCGCGAAGCCGCTCGCCGTGCTCGCCCTCGCGCTGCTGTGGGTGGGATTGCTCTCGGCAGGCATGCCTTACCCGTTGTTCTGGTGGGGTGCGTTGCTGGCAACCTGCTGGGCGTGGACAGGGAGCCTGCGCAACACGTCGCACATCGCTTCGGGCGAGACGGACTGGCGAAACGATTCATCGAATCCGGTTGCATGGAAGCGGGCTCGATGGATCGTTGCCCTCGTCGCTGCGGCGGCGGTTGGCGTCACCCTGTTCGTGAGCCGGCCGGACCCCGACGATGCCCTGCACTTGAGTATCCCGGCAACGTTGCTGCGGTT
>DATFGL010000097.1:0-12766 GCA_035249465.1 Rhodanobacteraceae bacterium
AGCGCCAATGTGACCTACGTCATGAGGAGCGCGTGGGGCGATCGCGAACACGTGCTCGATGCGGCGCGTGCGGCGCTGCTCAAGGCCGATCCAAGCCGCATCATCGATCCGAAACGCATGCAGACGTATTCCCAAATCCGCGCGGAGTACTTTCAACGCGACACGACGATGATCGGCCTGCTGTTCGCCTCGGCGCTCGGCCTGCTGTTCGTGACCGCGCTCGGCATCACGGGCCTGGCGAACTTCTGGGTGGGACAGCGCACCCGCAGCATCGGCATCCGCCGCGCGATCGGCGCGACGCGCGCCGACATCCTGCGCTACTTCCAGACCGAGAATTTTATGATCGTCACGCTCGGCGTAGTGCTGGGCGTGCTGCTGGCGGTCGGCCTGAACCTGCTGCTGATGAAGCACTACGAGTTGCCGCGTCTGCCGTTGTGGTATTTGCCCGTCGGTGCGGCGGTGCTGTGGCTGCTGGGACAACTATCCGTGCTGGCGCCCGCGCTGCGTGCATCCAACGTGCCGCCGGTGGTGGCGACGCGGAGCGTGTGATTTGCACCCCCTTCCGGAGGAAGGGGCGGAGCGAAGCGAACGCGCGCGCAGCGCGACTGCGAAGCATCGGGGGGTGTGCTTTGAGATTGCAAGAGCCACCCCCCTCAATCCCCCTTCCTGCGGAAGGGGGAAGACACGCTCGCACTTTGCGAGCGAAGGGAGAGGGAAGAAAGCGTGATAGCCTCGAATCATGAATATCGATTTTCCTGAGCAAACATGCGTACCGTATTGATCGTCGACGACCATGGCGCCGTGCGCGATGCCCTGTCGCTGCTGCTGTCGTTGCACGAAATTCGTCCGCTGGCCGCGACATCGCCGGAAGAAGGCATGGCGCTGCTGGAGCGCGAACGCGTGGACGTGGTGATTGCGGACATGAATTTCAGCGCCGACACTACCTCGGGCGAAGAAGGCGTGGCGCTGTTCCATTCGATCCGCGCGCGTCATCCGGATTTACCGGTGATCCTGCTGACCGGCTGGTCGCATCTTGAGACTGCGGTGCAATTGGTGAAAGCGGGCGCGGCGGACTACATGTCCAAGCCGTGGGACGACGCCAAGCTGTTGGCGACGGTCGAGAACCTGCTGGAACTTTCCGAGAACGCGCGCGTTGCCGCGACCACGCGCATGACGCGCCGTCGCCGTCGCGAGGAACTGGAACGCAGCCACGACCTGCGCGGGATCGTTTTCGCCTCCGATGAAATGTTGCGTGTGCTGGAACTGGCCTGCCGCGTGGCACGCGCCGAGGTGCCGGTGCTGGTCACCGGGCCGAACGGCGCGGGCAAGGAACGCATCGCCGAGATCGTGCACGCGAATTCCGCGGTGCGCGGGAAGCCGTTGCTGACCGTCAACTGCGGCGCATTGCCGGCCGAATTGATCGAGGCGGAACTGTTCGGCGCCGAGGCCGGAGCGTTCACGGGCGCGATGCGCGCGCGCGAAGGCCGCTTCGAGGCCGCCGATGGCGGCACCCTGTTTCTCGACGAGATTGGCAACCTGCCGCCCGCCGGACAGATGAAGCTGCTGCGCGTGCTGGAAACGGGCGAGTTCGAACGGCTGGGTTCCACACGCACGCGCAAGGTGAAGGTGCGCGTGATCAGCGCCACCAACGCCGACCTTTCCGCGATGATCCGCGAGGGCAGGTTTCGCGAGGATCTGTTTTACCGCCTCAACACCATCGAGATTCCCTTGCCGCCGCTGACCGAGCGTCCGGACGACATCCTGCCACTGGCCGAGCATTTCCTGGACGACGATGCAGTGCTGTCGGACGAGGCGCGCGACGCCATGCTGGCGTATGCGTGGCCCGGCAACGTGCGCGAACTGAAGAACACCATCGACCGCGCGAAATTGTTGTGCGGACGCGACGAGATCACGACGGAGCACCTCGGCTTGCCCGCGGCCGCACCGGCGGCATCGCGCAGCCTGGACGATCCGCCGCGCGAAGCCGTGGAGGATGCCTTGAAAAGGGCGGGTGGCGTGATCAGCCGTGCCGCGCGCACGCTCGGATTGTCGCGGCAAGCACTCTACAGGCGCATGCAGCGGTACGGTATTCCGACGGATGGGTGACCGTAGGTTGGGCTGACCCGGACTTGATCCGGGAAGCCCAACATCGTTCGTCAGCCGGGTTGTTGGGCTTCGCTTTGCTCAGCCCAACCTGCGCTGCCTTGTCGTCATTCCGGAGCGGGCCGCAGGCCCGAATCCGGAATCGGTTTGCCGGTGTCCGCATGTTATGACGGCCTGCACGACGAGCGTCAGGAACGGTGCGATTCAACCTGCTTGAGTGTTGGCGCGCACGATACACCGATTCCAGGTTCTGCCCGCAAACAGCGCGGGCAGCCCCGGAATGACAAACTATTGTTAGGCTTCCCGAGTCCCGAGTCCCGTCTGGTTTCCGAGTTCGCGAATCCCATGCGCTTTTCATCCCTCGAAGGCAAACTCGCGCTGCTGCTGATCGGCGCCTCGGTGGCCGGCGCCGCATTGGCGGCGGCGCTGACCGGATGGACGCACAACGCGTGGCTGGGCGGGGTGATCGCGATCGCCGCGTGCATGGTGCCGGTGGCGTGGCTGGCGCACTCGGCGATGCAGCCGGTGCGCCGCCTGTTGCGCGCGTTGTCGGGCAGTGTCGCGAGTTACCGCGACGGCGATTTCAGCATTTCTCTGCGCACCCGCCGCCGCGATGAGCTCGGCCAGTTGATCGAGGCACACAACGAACTCGGACACGCCTTGCGTGAGCAACGGCAGAACCTGGTGCAACGCGAATTGCTGCTGGACACCGTGGTGCAGCATTCACCCACCGCACTGATCCTCACCGATGCCAGCGATCGCGTCGTGTACGCGAACCTCGCCGCACGGCACTTGTTCAACGATGGGAAAAATCCGGGCGGCCTGCGCTTCGAGGATCTTCTGGCCGCGTGTCCCGAAGCGATGCGGCAGGCGCTGGCGGCCAGCGAGGACAGCCTGTTCGGCGTGGAGATGGGCAACGACGAAGAATACTTCCATCTCTCGCGGCGCGACTTCCGCCTGCAGGGCCGGCCGCACCAGTTGTACCTGGTGCAGCGCATGACGCGCGAGCTGTCGCGCCAGGAAGTGGCGGTGTGGAAGCGCGTGATCCGGGTGATCAGCCACGAACTCAACAACTCGCTGGCGCCGATTTCCTCGCTGGCGCACTCTGGCGCGGAGCTGGCGCGCCGCAACGACTTCGAGCGATTGCCGCGGGTATTCGAGGGCATCGGCGACCGCGTGCGGCACCTGCATTCGTTCACGGCGGGCTATGCGAGTTTTGCCAAGCTGCCGCAACCGAATCCGGCGCCGGTGCAGTGGGTGGCGTTCCTCGATTCATTGAAGTTGCATTGCGAATTCCGCCTCGCGGGTGAGGTGCCGCCCGAGCCGGCACAGTTCGATGCGGCGCAGATCGAACAGGTGCTGATCAACCTCGTCAAGAATGCGGTGGAGGCGGGCGGCGACCCCGGCGAGGTGACGCTGACGATCAAGCACAACGTGCAGAACTGGCGCATCGAAGTGGCCGATCGCGGCCCCGGCATGAGTGATACGGTGCTCGCGCAGGCGTTGCTGCCGTTCTATTCCACCAAGCGTTCCGGCACCGGTCTGGGCCTGGCGTTGGCGCGCGAAATCGTGGAAGCGCACGGCGGCCGCATCGGGCTTGCCAATCGCGAGGGCGGCGGCTTGCGGGTGACGGTGTCGCTGCCGGCGGCCAGGATCTGAGCACGGGCAAATCGTCGCAGCCGCTGGCTATACTGCGTCAATCCACACAAGGGGGCGCGCCCATGGGAATCGTGCTTGCAGTCGTCATCGTGGTGGTGGCGATCATCGTGCTGGCGAAGTGGGTGCGGATCGTGCCGCAGGGTTACGAGTGGACGGTCGAGCGTTTCGGCAAGTACACACGCACGCTTCCGCCGGGGCTGCATTTCCTGATGCCCTTCATCTACGCGGTCGGCCGCAAGATGAACATGATGGAGCAGGTGCTGGCAGTGCCCTCGCAGGACGTGATTACCAGGGACAATGCGGTGGTGCGCGTCGACGGCGTGGTGTTCTACCAGGTGCTGGAAGCATCGAGGGCTGCGTACGAAGTCGCCAACCTGGAGCAGGCTTCGCTGGCGCTGGTGATGACCAACATCCGCACGGTGCTGGGTTCGATGGACCTGGACGAAAGTCTGTCCAAGCGCGACGAGATCAACGCGCGCCTGCTGAAAGTCGTGGACGAAGCGACGCATCCGTGGGGCGTCAAGGTCAACCGCATCGAGATCAAGGACATCGCGCCGCCCAAGGATCTGGTGGATGCGATGGCGCGCCAGATGAAGGCCGAGCGCGAGAAGCGCGCGAACATCCTGGAGGCGGAGGGCTTCAAGCAGGCGGCGATCCTGAAAGCCGACGGCGAGAAGCAATCCACCATCCTGGCCGCCGAGGGCCAGAAAGAGGCCGCGTTCCGCGAAGCCGAGGCGCGCGAACGGCTGGCTGCGGCGGAAGCCAAGGCCACGCAACTGGTGTCCGATGCAATTTCGTCCGGCAACTTGAATGCCATCAATTATTTCGTTGCGACCAAGTACGTCGAGGCGCTGAAGGCGATGGCCGATTCACCCAACCAGAAGATGCTGATGCTGCCGTTCGAGGCCTCGGGCATCCTGTCGTCGATGGCCGGCATCGCCGAGATCGGCAAGGAAGTGCTGGCGAAGAATTCGGCGACAGCGCGCTGACAGCGCTGACATGCCCCCTTGAGTCAAGGGGGCGCCGGACCGTTGCGTCGCAATGGTCCGGCGGGGGTTGTGGAAGGACGGGAGTCGTGGCGTACTTCATTGCAGCCCATGGAATCGAACATCCACGCGCGGAGTTGTCACGATGTGGGGCGTACCGTTGCATTACTGGTGGTGGGTGCTTGCGCTGCTGTTGATCGCGGGTGAAGTGCTGGCGCCGGGATTCTTCCTGTTGTGGATCGGCATCGCCGCGGCGGTGATGGGTATCGTCACGTGGGTGTTGCCGGGGCTCGGCGTGATCGCGCAGGCGGTGTTGTTCGTGATCCTCGCGTTCGCGTCGTGCGCGTTCTACTGGCGATTCATCCGTACGCGCCTGGCGCGCAACGACGATCCGGTAGCGGCCACGCTCAGCCGGCGCGGCGAACAGATGATCGGCCAGCGCTATGTGCTGGCCGAGGCGATCGTCAACGGTCGCGGCAAAGCGCGAGTGGGCGACGGGCAATGGCTGGTCGCGGGACCGGACCTGCCGGCCGGCGCGGAAGTCGAAGTGGTCGGTGTCGATGGCGCATTGCTGAAGGTGCGCGCGGCGGCGTCATGATGCCTCCTCCGGCGAGAACTGTCGCGTGACGGCCTCGCTGGCCGAAGGTCGGCGCGACGAGCAAACGCGTGCGCGCGTCGCGTTCGTGATCGAGCTGGCGCGGCGGCTGCATCAATACGGGGCGGCCGCGCCGCGCCTGGAGCAGGCGATCGGCAACGTGGCGCAGCAACTCGGCCTTGCCTGTGACGTGCTGTCCACGCCGACATCGATCGTGTTGTCGTTCAGTGCGCCGGGTGGTGACGGTCTGGCCGATATCACTCAGGTCGTGCGGATCGCGCCGGGCGACGTCAACCTCGCACGCCTGTGCCGCGCCGACGAAATCGCCGACAGGGTCGCCGATGGCAGTCTCGATCCGCGCCGCGGCATGGCGCAGCTGCGTGCGCTCGGCAGGCCGCTCTCGCGCGCCGCGCTGTGGGCGACGATCGTGAGCTACGGGTTGTCGGCGGCGAGCGTCGCGGTATTGTTCCGCACGTCCGGCCCGGACGCGCTGGTGGCCGGCGTGATCGGAGTGCTGATCGGTGGCATCGTGGTGGCGGGTTATGGGCGCCCGCGGCTGTCGGCGGCGGGCGATGCGATCGCGGCGCTGGTGGCGACCTTCATCGCGACGATGGTCAGCGCATGGTTGCTGCCCCTGGCCCTGAAGCTGGTGGTGCTGTCGGCGCTGATCGTGCTGGTGCCGGGCATGTCGCTGACCAACGCGGTGCGCGAGTTGACCAGCCAGCATCTGGCTTCCGGCGTCGCGCGCTTCGCTGGCGCGGCGGCGACGATCCTGAAACTGACTTTCGGCACGATCGCGGCGGCGCAGATTTGTGCGGTCGCGCACATCGTCCCCGCTTCCCATTCGCTGCCACCGTTGCCGCCATGGATGCAGTGGCCCGCGCTGCTGGTGGCCGCCGTGGCTTTCGCGATGCTGTTCCAGACCGCGCTGCGCGATTATCCGCTGGTGCTGGTCGCGGTGATCGTCGGCTATCTGGTGACGTACTGGAGCGGCAATGCGCTGGGCACGCCGTTTGGTGTATTCATCGGCGGACTGGTGCTTAGTTCCGGGAGCAATCTCTACGCACGGATCATGCACCGGCCCGGTGCGCTCGTGCGCGAACCCGGTGTGCTGCTGCTGGTGCCGGGCAGTGTGGGTTTCCGAAGTGTCTCGGATTTGTTGAACAACCAGATTGCCAGCGGGAGCCATGTCGCCGTCCTGCTGGTGACCATGCTGATTTCGCTGGTCGCGGGGCTTTTGTTCGGGGATTTATTGGTGGCGCCGCGCCGAAGCCTGTAGGGCGCATGTCTTCCGCATCCTAAAAGGGGACGGAGGGAATTAAGTCGCGACTTAATTCCCTCCGTCCCCTTTTTAGAACAACTTACTTGATCAGCAAATCCTTTTCCTTCTTGCCGGCTTTCAGCGCGGCCAGGAACCAGCGCGGACGCTTGCCGCGGCCTGACCAGGTTTCGCTGCCGGCCGGGTTGCGGTATTTCGGAGCGACCTTGCCGGTTTTGCCGCCGCGCTTCTTGCCATAAACCTGCCCGAAGGTGACGCCGTCGGCCTTAAGCAACGCGTCAATCTTGGCCTTGACCTTGGCGATTTTTTCCTTGTCGATGTTTTTCATGCGTCCGTTCGCCTTGCGGATGAGATCCCTCAGTTGTTTCTTGTTGAGCGTGGTTACGTCGATGGCCATGTTGACTCCGATGATCGGGTTGAATGCAGTGATGTCGGCCGGAGAAATCCGCGGGATTGGCCCCGACGACGGAACGCATTTTCACCCAAATCCATTCCGGTTGCAAAATCGGGGTCGTCTGCGGTTAATGCCCTGGGAAAAGCCCCAATAAAGTCGTCCGATCGAGATTGCGGCTCTCGCTGTCGCGGCGTCCGCGATATTCGAATGTTCCCGCCGCGAGTCCGCGTTCGCTGACCACGATGCGGTGCGGAATGCCGATCAGTTCCAGGTCGGCAAACATCGCGCCGGGCCGCAGTCCGCGATCGTCAAGGCAGGTTTCAATGCCGCGCTCATTCAACTCCGCATGCAACGATTCTGCCGCCGCGTTGACTCCCGGATTGTTCTTGGGATTGATCAGGCAAACCACGGCTCGCCATGGAGCCATTGGCTCCGGCCAGATGATGCCAGCATCGTCGTGGTTTTGTTCGATTGCCGCCGCGACAATGCGCGTGATGCCGATGCCGTAGCAGCCCATGTGCAGCACGCGGTTCTGCCCCGCGTCGTCCAGCACGGTCGCGTGCAGGGCTTCCGAATACTTGGTACCGAGCTGGAATACGTGGCCGACCTCGATGCCGCGCGCGATGCCCAGTGTTCCCTCGCCGTCTGGTGAGGGATCGCCAGCGACCACCTTGCGCAGGTCTTCGACGCGGGTGATGCGTGCGTCGCGTTCCCAGTTGGCGCCGGTGTAGTGCGTGCCCGCGGCGTTGCCGCCGCACACGAAATCCGCCACCACCGCCGCACTGCGATCCACGATGACGGGTATGCCGTCGGGAAGGCCGACCGGGCCGAGGAATCCCGGCACGCAACCGATCCGCTTCGCGATCTCGGCTTCGTCGGCCAGCACCGATTCGCCGGGCAGATCCGCCAGTTTCGCGGCCTTGATTTCGTTGACTTCGTGGTCGCCGCGCAGGCACAACGCGACGAGACCGCCGTTGCCACGAACGATCAGGGTCTTGATGCATTGCGCGGGCATCACCTTCAGGAACGCGCTGACTTCCTCGATGGTTTTTTGCGTGGGCGTGTCCACGCGCGTCAGCGGTTGCGAGGGTGCAGGGCGCGGTGTCGCGGGCGCCAATGCTTCGGCGCGCTCGACGTTGGCGGCGTAATCGGAGCGATCGGAGAACGCCAGGGCGTCCTCACCCGAGTCGGCGAGCACATGGAATTCCTGGGAGGCGCTGCCACCGATCGCGCCGGTGTCGGCCTGCACCGCGCGGAATTTCAGGCCCAGGCGCGTGAAGATGCACGCGTAGGCGTCGTGCATGATGCGATATGACTCGGCCAGGCCCTCGGGAGTCAGGTCGAACGAATACGCATCCTTCATCAGGAATTCGCGTGCGCGCATCACGCCGAAGCGCGGGCGGATTTCATCCCGGAACTTGGTCTGGATCTGGTACAGGTTCAGAGGCAACTGCTTGTAGCTGCGCAATTCGTTGCGCGCATAATCGGTGACGACTTCCTCGGCGGTCGGGCCGTAGCAGTATTCGGCTTCCTTGCGGTCCTTTATTTTCAAGAGCTGGCCGCCGAACTTCTGCCAGCGGCCGGTCTCTTCCCACAGTTCCTTTGGCTGGATCGTCGGCATCAACAGTTCGATGGCGCCGGCGCGATTCATTTCCCCGCGCACCACGGCTTCGACCTTGCGCAGCACGCGCAGGCCCAGCGGCGACCAGGTGTAGATGCCCGACGCGAGCTTGCGGATCATGCCCGCGCGCAGCATCAACTTGTGGCTGACGATCTCCGCATCGGCGGGCGCCTCGCGGGTCGTGGCGAGGTGGAACTTCGACAAGCGCATCGGTAATCCCGGCAACAACGGAAACGGCGGATTGTAGCGGCGAAAGCGGATTCGGCCGTCTGTGTTGGGGCGCGGAATCAGGGCATGCTGGTTACGAGGCGTCGTGCAGCTTTACGCCAACGTGGCGGTGGACGATCAACTGCCCTTCGACGAGCAGTATTGCGCCTGTTGCGCACGTGCGGTAGCCAGTTGCGCTTCGCGGGCGTTGTCGCTCATCACTTCCTGCTTGCCGCCGCCGCCCGTCACCACGGGTTGCTTGCTCTGCAGCAGGCTGATGTTCGAGCCCAACTGCTTGCACAGCTCGGCGCGGTTGGACGCCGTATCAGGCTGGGTGCTGCTTGCGGGCGCAGTTTGTTGCGGGGCGCCGGCGTCGGGCTCGGTGTTGTCCGCGCTGCCGGAAGCAGGTGCCGGGTTGGACGATACATCCGGTGCGTTCGTCAGGCGCATCCTGGTGAAATGGGTACCCGACGAAGGCGGCGTCTGCGAGAAATGGGTGACGCCGGTGGCGTCCTTCCACTTGTAGATCTGTTGCGCGCCCGCGAGACCGGTAACGCATGCCAGTGCAAGACCGATGGCCGACGCGACGACGAAGCTGCGCATGTGCATGGAAGGTCCCCTGAACGCCTGGAAGGGTGGCGCGAGTATGCCACAGCCGCCCGGCGGCATCCGGACGGGTGTCACGGATGTTCCGCTGCCCGGCCGCTTGGGGCATGGGCTAAACTGCCGGCAGGCTTGAGTTGGCCATCCGCATGACAGACATGCTTCCCCGCAAACCCGTGCGACGCGGCATTTACCTGCTGCCGAACCTGTTCACGACCGGCGCGATGTTCGCCGGGTTCTACGCGATCGTGGCCGCGTTCCTGGGTTTCTACACGCATGCCGCGATCGCGGTGTTCATTGCCGCGCTGCTGGATGGCATGGACGGTCGCGTCGCGCGGCTCACGGGCACCCAGAGCGAATTCGGCGTGCAGTACGACTCGCTTTCCGACCTGGTCAGTTTCGGGCTGGCACCTTCGCTGGTGATGTACACGTGGTCGCTGCAGTACCTGCGCGACTACGGGCCGGTGTGGAGCAAGGTCGGCTGGTGCGCGGCATTCCTCTACGCCGCCTGCGCGGCGCTGCGCCTGGCGCGCTTCAACACGCAGGTCGGCGTCGCCGACAAACGTTACTTCCAGGGCCTCGCCAGTCCGGCGGCGGCGGGGCTTTGCATGTCGTTCGTATGGTCCATGCAGAACTTCGGTATTGAAGGGCAGGGGTTGTGTTTCTTCACGCCCATCCTCGCCGTGGTCGCGGGCCTGTTGATGGTCAGCCGGGTGCGCTATTTCAGTTTCAAGACGCTGCCGGTCAATGATCGCGTACCGTTCGTGTGGATCATCCTGGCGGTGCTGATCATCGTGGCGCTGACGCTCAATACGGCGTTGGTATTGCTCGCGCTCGCCACGGCTTACGCGTTGTCGGGCATCGTGATCACGTTGTGGGGCCTGCGTAGCCGTGCGTCGCGGCGGCGCCTGCGCATGGCTCGTCGGCAGGCCCAGGCGGAGGCACATCCGCATGAGTGACCCGATGCCCGCGCTGCGCGAACGGCGCCTGCGCGCGCTGGGCGTGCAGCCGCTGCGGTTGCGTCGGCGGGTTTCCGTGGGTGTTGCAGTGCCGACGCCGCTTGCCGCCGACGAGTCGGTGGGGCATCCTGCCCCACCGGCTCCGGTGGCCGTGTCGGAAAAGGTTTCGATCCGGCGCCTCGCCCTGCAACCCGACCCGGCGGAATTGCGCGATCCGGCGATCAACATGATGTACATGGCGTTGACCGAAGCGGTGCCCAGGGCAGGTCTGCAGTCGGTGCGCCCGTGCGATGTGGCGGAAGATCCCACGGCAGCGGTGATGGTGTTCGGCGCGGCGCCATTGCCGGAAGGCGTGCCCATGTTGCGGGTGCTGCGCGTCGATCCCCTGGCGGTGCTGTATGCGGATCGCGAACGCAAACGCGTGTTGTGGGAACAGATGCAGGCGTTGGGCCGCGGGATCGCTTGAGATGGCCGCGGTCGCGCCCCTGGAAGCGAAGCTGCGTCCAATGACGCACGAGGATATTTCCGCGGTCGCCAACATCGAAGCGGCCGCTTACGACTTCCCGTGGTCGCGCGGCATCTTCCGCAGTTGCCTCGACAACGGCCACCATTGCTGGGTGCTGGAGGAGGGTGGCGCGACCATCGGCTACGGCATCCTTTCGGTAGGTGCGGGCGAAGCGCACATCCTCAATGTCTGTGTCGCACCGCTGCACCAGGGACGCGGGCATGGCGCGTACCTGTTGAAGCGCGTACTCGATCTTGCGCGCTGGCATCACGCCGAACGTGTGTTCCTGGAAGTGCGCCCGACCAATGAACTCGCGCACGCGATGTACGAGCGCGCCGGTTTCAACGAGATCGGCCGCAGGCCCGGCTACTACCCGGCGCGGCGCGGTCGCGAGGATGCGATCGTGATGGCGATGGAGTTGCTGCCACCGGCATCACGTTGAATCATCCTCCCGCGGCATCGCCGGCGCTGCGACCCCCTTCCTGTAGGAGGGCCGGAAGAAGGCCCGAGGGTCGCGGCTTCCGCCGCTCCTGCACCTCCCAAGGAGGATCGAGGGGATGCAGCCGAGTCCAGGCTTTCAAGCCAATTTCTTGTACTTCACCCTATGCGGTGCCGCGGCTTCCTCGCCGAGCCGGCGCTTCTTGTCGGCCTCGTATTCGTTGTAGTTGCCGGCGAAGAATTCGACGTGCGAATCGCCCTCGAAGGCGATGATGTGGGTCGCAATGCGATCGAGGAACCAGCGGTCGTGCGAAATCACGATCGCGCAGCCGGGGAATTCCAGCAGCGCCTCTTCCAGTGCGCGCAAGGTTTCGACGTCGAGGTCGTTGGAGGGTTCGTCCAGCAGCAGCACGTTGCCGCCTTCGAGCAGGGTTTTGGCGAGGTGCAGGCGTCCGCGTTCGCCGCCCGACAACTGGCCGACGATTTTCTGCTGGTCACTGCCCTTGAAGTTGAAGCGGCCGATGTAGGCGCGCGACTGGATTTCGAAGTTGCCGATCTTCAGGATATCGAGCCCGCCAGAAACTTCCTGCCACACGTTGTGCTTGTCGTTGAGCATGCCGCGCGACTGGTCGACGTAGGCGAGCTGCACGGTCTTGCCCAGCACAATTTCCCCGGAATCCGGCTGTTCCTTGCCCATGACCATCTTCATGAACGTGGACTTGCCGGCGCCGTTGGGGCCGATCACGCCGACGATCGCGCCGGGCGGGATCTTGAAAGACAAATCATCGATCAGGCAGCGATCGCCAAACGACTTCGTGACGTGCTTGAACTCGATCACTTCGTTGCCGAGCCGTTCGCCCGGCGGGATGAAGATCTCGTTGGTTTCGTTGCGGCGCTGGTAATCGACCGCGTTCAGCTCCTCGAAACGATTGAGGCGCGCCTTGCCCTTGGACTGGCGGCCCTTGGCGGCCGAGCGCACCCATTCCAGTTCCTTCTGGATGGCTTTCTGGCGCGCCTTTTCGCTCGAGGCTTCCTGCTTCAAGCGTTCGTCCTTCTGTTCCAGCCACGACGAATAATTGCCTTTCCAGGGAATGCCGCGACCGCGGTCGAGTTCCAGGATCCATTCGGCGGCGTTGTCGAGGAAGTAGCGATCATGGGTGACCGCGACCACGGTGCCGGGATAGTCGTGCAGGAATTGCTCCAGCCAGTCGACCGATTCGGCGTCGAGGTGGTTGGTGGGTTCGTCCAGCAGCAACATGTCGGGCTTCGACAGCAGCAGCCTGCAGAGTGCGACGCGGCGTTTTTCGCCGCCCGAAAGCGTGGCGACTTTCGCATCCCATGGCGGCAGGCGCAGCGCGTCGGCCGCGACTTCGAGTTGCATTTCCATGGTATGCGCGTCGCCCGCGGCGAGGATGTT
>DATFGL010000098.1:0-8120 GCA_035249465.1 Rhodanobacteraceae bacterium
GATTTCACATCCTTCCTCAAACTGATGGTGCACAAGAAGGCATCGGACCTTTTCATCACGGCCGGCGTTGCGCCATCGATCAAGGTCCACGGCCGCATCGTGCCCATCACGCAGACACCGCTGAGCCCGCAGGAAGCGCGCGACATGGTGCTCAACGTGATGAATCCGATCCAGCGCGAGGAATTCGAGAAAACCCACGAGTGCCAGTTCGCCATCGGCGTCGCGGGTGTCGGCCGCTTCCGCGTGTCGTGCTTCTACCAGCGCAATTGCGTCGGCATGGTGCTGCGCCGGATCGAATCGAAGATCCCGACCATCGAGGAACTGAACCTGCTGCCGATCGTCAAGCAACTGGCGATGACGAAGCGCGGCATCGTGATCTTCGTCGGCGCCACCGGCGCGGGCAAGTCCACGTCGCTCGCTTCGATCGTCGGCTACCGCAACCAGAACTCGACGGGCCACATCATCACGGTCGAAGACCCGATCGAATACGTGCACAAGCACGAGGGCTGCATCATCACCCAGCGCGAACTCGGCATCGACACCGACAGTTGGGAGAACGCGCTCAAGAACACGCTGCGCCAGGCACCCGACGTGATCCTGATCGGCGAGGTGCGTACCCGCGAAACGATGGAATACGCGATCCATTTTTCCGAAACGGGCCACCTGGTGCTGTGCACGCTGCACGCCAACAATGCCAACCAGGCGCTGGAGCGCATCATCCATTTCTTCCCGGAAGACGTGCGCGACCAGTTGTACATGGACCTCTCATTGAACCTGAAGGGCATCGTCGCGCAGCAGTTGATCCCGACGCCCGACGGCAAGGGCCGGCGCGTGTGCATGGAAGTGCTGCTGGGCACGCCGCTGGTGCAGGACTACATCCGCAAGGGCGAGATCCACAAGATCAAGGACGTGATGAAGCAGTCCACCAACCTCGGCATGTGCACCTTCGACCAGAACCTCGTCGAGCTCTACCACGCCGGCCACATCAGTTACGAGGACGCGCTGCGTTACGCCGACTCGGCCAACGAGGTGCGTCTTGCGATCAAGCTGGCGCAGGGTGGCGACGCGCATTCGCTCTCACAAGGCTTGGCCGACGTCGAACTGGTGGAGACGCGCGAAACCGGGCATCGGCTTTGATTTTGCGATCACCCCTGACCGCCGCTTTCCGAAGGGCTATGGCCGCAGGGGTGATCACCGTCTCGCGAGCCTCCGCCACGGCCTTAAGAGCCGCCATCCATGGCAAAGAGTTCCGTGGCCCGACTTTTCACGACAGCTGCTTCAGTGGATACGCTGATCCTGGTACCTGAACCGATCAGCGATGTCGCACGACGCTGTCGATGTGCAGGCCCTTGGCGTCGATCTTCACATCCATGTCCGCCGACTGGATCATCTTGCCCATCAGGTTGAACGCCGCGACTTCCTGCTGAACCTGTGTCTGGGCGGTGGCGGGCATCGCCACTGCGAAGCGTGAAATCCAGCTGCCCAGCAGCGGATACATCTTGCCGTCGAAGTGCATCCGCAGCAGCGTGTCGCCATTGCCCGCCGGCGCGCTCAGCGCATTCCCGAGCCGGGTGTCCTCGCCGTTGCCGATGCCGGCCGCGAGTGCGTTCGAGTTGGCGGCGATCCAGCCCTGGTTGCCCCCGCCCAGCACGGCCTGAAGCCTTGGTGGCAGATCGAACGCGACAGGTTTGCCGTCAATCGGAATGCTCTTCAAGGCGAACTGCGGCATGGTCTGCTGGATTTCCTGCGCAAGCCCGGCGGGATTCGAACTGGCAACCAGCATGCGCCCGGCGATCTGCGGGCCTATGTCCCACTTGTCCAGCACGAGTCGGAAACCGAGCAGGGAAGCAGCCTCCGGCGGCATCTGTGTTTGCGGGTTGGCGGCCGTGTTCGCGAACTTGTTGAGCGACTGCAGCGCCGGACACTGGTAGGTTTTCGCCGCTGCCGCCTCGGCACGCCCCTTGAGGAAGGTCTGCCATTTCTGCAGCGGCAACGCGAACACCATGTCGAACATCGACTGGTCGGATTTTTCATCCATGCCCGGAACCGGCTGCTTCAGCGCGGTCAGCGCACCCAGCAGGGCGGGCGACAACTGCACGTCGACGCCGCCGCGGATTTCCTTCGCGGTATAGGTGGTGAATCCGGCGCTGGCAAGCGGGGCCTGGCTTGCCAGTGATGCGAATTCGCTCGCGCATGCCGGGTTGGCCGCGGCATCGCCGCCGAGGTCCCTTGCGAATTCGCGGGTGACATCGTCCTTGCCGTCAAACACGTTCGCAAACACCTTCGGCAGATCGACGTAGCCCGACCCGTACTCGCCGTAGCCGTGGGTGCTGTCGATGCGCGCCAGGCGATCCACCGCGTTGCTGGAGGGTTTGGTCAAACCCAGCAGCTTTTTCAGAAGGCCTTCGCTGGCATTCGCGGGCGCAAGCGTGGCCACTACCTGCTTGTCTTCGACAGCGACCAGCAAATGCAGCTTGGCGCCATTGCCGCCGATCGTCCAATAACTCTGCTTGCCTAGCGTGGCGACCGGCGTTGTGGTGCCCGCGCGCTTTTCCACACGCCCCCAGAACGCCTTGAACGCATCGGGCGAGGCCAGTTCCAGCCGCATCACCGGCACGCCGCCGATGCCGTAGAACGCGTACAAGGCGGATCGTGACAACCCGGTGCTTTGCGCCAGATCCTTCGCGGAATGCACATTGGCCAATTCATCCTTGAGCGCGTTCAGTACCGTCGCAACCCCGGGATCGCTTTGGCCAAAGGCGTCGGCGAATTGGCCGAGCTGCCGGATCCGCATCGACATCAGCTCGTCGTTGGCTTGGCCCCAGGCGTCCGCGATGTCCTCGGGTACGCCCTTGGTATTGGCGAACAGGTACGGCGTGTCGGCGGGCGCGAACGTGATGGGCGCGTTTGAAGCGACGTGCTTGCCACAACCGGCGAGCATGAGCGCGACAACGCAGGCAGTCGCAAGTGCGGTCCGGTGCAGGACTGGACGCATGTGTTGCTCCTCTTTCCCCGGGTAGCAGTCTCGATTATGCGGGCGATGCGAGCAGCTCTGCCAGGACGGCCATGCGCACCACGACGCCGTTGGCGACCTGGTCGAGGATCCGCGACTGGCGGCCGTCGGCGACTTCCGGTGCGATCTCGATGCCACGGTTGATCGGGCCGGGATGCAGCACCTGGCACTCCGGTTTTGCCAACGCCAGACGGCGCGTGTCCAAACCGTAGTGCGTGTGGTAATCGGCGGCTTCCGGAAACTGCGCGGCAGCCATGCGCTCCTTCTGGATGCGCAGCATGATCACGACGTCGGAACCGGTAAGCGCGTTGTCAAAGTTTTCCGTGGACGTGCAACCCGGAAAATCGTCCAGCGACTCGGGCAGCATTGCGCGCGGCGCGCACAGGCGAACGTCGCGCACGCCCAACATGTGCAGCGCGCGCACGTCGGAGCGTGCGACCCGCGAATGCCGGATGTCGCCACAAATGACGACGTGCAGGTTTTCAAAGTCGCGGCGGCGCTGGCGGATGGTCAGCGCGTCCAGAAGACCCTGCGTGGGGTGCGCGTGGGTGCCGTCACCCGCATTGATCACCGACACGCGGGTATTGGCGTGTTGCGCGAGATACGCGGGCATGCCGTTTTCGCCGTGGCGTACCACCAGTGCGTCGAGTCCCATCGCTTCCAGCGTGTGCAAGGTGTCGAGCAAGCTTTCGCCCTTGCTGGTGGAAGAATGCGACAGGTCGAAATTGAGCGTGTCGGCGCCGAGACGCTTCGATGCCAGCACGAACGAGGTGCGCGTGCGCGTGGAGGGTTCGAAGAACAGTGTCAGCACGGTGCGGCCGGCCAGGAGTTCGCGCGGCGCACCTTCGGAGCGGAAGCGCTCGGCGCGATCCAGCAGGCGGGTGAGTGCGGCGCAGTCCAGTTCTTCGAGGGTCAGCAAATGATTCATCGTCGCACTCAAGGTGTCTGGGTCAGCCAGCCTTCTAGGATAACGGCCGCGGCCAGCGAATCGATGTTCGCGGCATCGCGGCGGCGCGCGGAGCCGGCCGCGCGTTGCACGGCGAACCGGCGCGCGGCTTCCTGGGAAGTATGGCGTTCGTCCACCAGGTGCACGGGCAACTTGCTGTGCGTGGCCAATGCGCCGGCAAACGCCCGCGCGCCCCGCGTGATCGCCTGTTCACCGCCGTCCAGCGTCAACGGCAGACCCACGATCAGTGCATCGGGTTTCCATTCCGCCAGCAACGCGTCGATGCGCGACCAGTCGGGTTGGCCCGCGCGCGCGGCGAGCGCCGCCAGCGGGCGCGCAGAGCGGCTGATGCTGTTGCCGCTGGCGACGCCGATGCGGCGGGCACCGTAATCGAAACCCAATACGCATCCGGTCATGTGTGGAACGTACTGGATTGCGCACCTGCGGTGAGTGCCATGTTTGGGAAACTTCGAAGAACCGTCGCGAGCGAAGGCAGCTTGCGTGACGCCGGAGCGCAGCGAGCGGAGCGTACACGCCAGTACGTGAGCACAACTCCCCGCATCCGCGGCTCGCCCTTCGGGCCATCGGCTGCGCCGATGTTCACTACGGCATCCTGCCTGCGCAGTGCGAGCACCGCCGGCGCGCAAGCTGCCGAGCGCAGCAGGTTATTCGGAGTTTTCTTCATGCGCGGCCGGAATATGAGGTCAGATTCGCCGGATTGATTCCGACCAGCGCGATCGCGGCATTCCAGCGGTCGTCCAGCGGCGTCTCGAAAAGAATGCGGTCGTCGGCGCGCACCGTGAGCCACGCGTTGTCGCGCAATTCCTGTTCCAGCTGGCCCGCGCCCCAGCCGGCATACCCGAGGGTAACGAGTACCCGTGGCGGGCCTTCGCCGTCGGCCATCGCGGCGAGAATGTCGCGTGAGGTGGTCACCGCGAGCGTGGCGTTGACGTGATAACTCGAATCCCATTCGCGTTCGCCCGGCACGTGCAGCACGAAGCCGCGTTCGGGCTGCACGGGGCCGCCCATCAGAACGGGGGCGGAGGCGACTTCCGCGCGTTCGCACGGCATGTGCATCTGCTGCAACACATCGCCCAGTTTGTAGTCGGAGAGGCGATTGACCACCAGCCCCATCGCGCCATCCTCGTCGTGCTGGCAGATGAAGGTGATGCCGCGCGCGAAGTTGGGGTCGCCCATGGTTGGCATGGCGATCAGGAAATGGCCGGCCAACGAAGGCGCCGCGGATTTGTCCGCGGACGATTCATTGGCCCCGGTGGCCTTGCGCGGCGAGTGCCTGGTCATGGCCCCGATTGTAAGCCGCGCGACGCGGATTATTGTGAATCGGTGCCGCGCGTTTGCAGCCGGTTGCCGGGCAGGAACTGCCACGTGCGCGTGATCACCAGTTCGGTGATGCGGTGTCCCTGAGCGTCTTTCTCGCGCGGAATCGGCGGGAACGGTGCCGCCAGGTGCACGATGCGCGCCGCCGCATCGTCCAGTACCCGATAGCCGGAACTGGTGTTGACGCTGACGTCGCGCACCTGTCCGTCTGACGCGATCGTCACGCTGAGGACGACATTGCCGTGCAGATGCCGGCGCCGCGCGGCGTCGGGGTAATTGAGGTTGCCGATGCGCTCGATCCGGTGCACCCATGCGACCTGATACGCGGCGTCGGCGATGCTTCGGGTGTTGGCCGAAACATATTTGCGGCGCGGGCGGCGAGCGTAGGCTTCCTGCTCATCGCGGACTTCCTGCGCCAGCCGCGCCATCTCGAGTCGCTGTTGCACCGGAACGGGAGCGACCTGCTCCTGCGGTTGCGGTTCGGCGCGGGTATCGCGTTGCTGCACAACGGTCGCGTCAGCATGGCCGGTGGTCGTGATGAGATGCGGGCCGCTGGCGGTCCGCAGCGCGGGTGCGGCCGGCAGCATTTCCATCGGCGCGACACCTGACTGGCTGACCGGCAGCGGGCCCGAGAAGGGCGCGCCCGGACGATGAGCCTTGTCGCTGTTGCCGCCGCCGGCATTGTTGGCCTGCGCCAGGAAGTCCGCTTTCGCCGGCGCCTCGGCGTTGGACGTGTTGATCAAGGTGACGTCCAGCGTCGGCAGGCTGCGTGCGGGCTTCGCGAAATGGAATCCGATGCCGAGAATCAGGATGGCATGCAGCATCAACGAAAACAGCAACGCGACGCCCATGCGGTCGCCTGGGCCAACCTGCGTGACTGGTGCGGCAACGGCGTTCATGGCGCCGTTTGACGAGTCCCGAGCCCCGAGTCCGAGGTCCCGGCACTTTCGATCGCGTCGAACACCGTCCCCCCGATGTTGAGGCCGAATTGCGCGTCCAGTTCGCGCGCGCAGGTCGGCGAGGTGACGTTGACCTCGGTGAGGTAGTCGCCGATCACGTCCAGGCCAGCCAGCACGATGCCGCGCCGTGACAGTTCCGGTCCGACTTCGGCCGCGATCCAGCGGTCGCGATCGGACAGTGGCTGGCCGACACCGCGGCCACCGGCCGCAAGATTCCCGCGAAAGTCGGTGCCCTGCGGGATGCGTGCCAGGGCATAGGGAATGGGGTCGCCATTCACGACCAATATCCGTTTGTCCCCCCTGGCGATGTCGGGGATGAACTTCTGCGCCATCACGAAGCGGCGGTCATCGCCGGCCAGCGTCTCCAGGATGGAGTTGAGGTTGGGATCGTCGCCGCGTGAACGGAAGATGCCGCGTCCGCCCATGCCGTCCAGTGGCTTCAGCACGACTTCGCCATGTTCGCGCGAGAAGCGGCGCAATTCGCCGCGGTCACGCGCCACCAGCGTCGGCGCGCAGCATTGCGGAAACCATTGTGCAGCCAGTTTTTCGTTGAAGTCACGCAGCGCCTGCGGATTGTTGATCACCCGGGTGCCCGCGTGCGCGGCCAGATCCAGCACCAGCGTGTCGTACAGGAATTGCGCGTCGAACGGTGGATCCTTGCGTGCCAGCACCAGGTCGATGCCGTCCGCAAGCGGCTGCCATCGCGCTTCGCCGAGCGTGAACCAGTCGGTCGTGTTGTCACGCACTTCCAGCGGCGCCAACCGCGCCCAGGCGACGCCGTCGCGCACGGCCATGTCGCCCTGCAGCATGTAGCGAAGCGCGTGGCCGCGCCGTTGTGCTTCCAGCATGAGGGCGAGGGTGGTGTCCTTTTCGGGATGGATGGACCCGATGGGATCCATCAGCACCGCAACGGTGAGAGTCATCGATTTGCCACCGATCAGCAACGCAGGGCGGAATGCCCCCTTGGGTCAAGGGGGCAGACCAATCGTTGTGGAGCAACGGTTGGTCGGGGGTTGTGGAGGAACGACCCGTGGGGATGAAACACAAATCATCACGCTTGAGCAGGTGTCTCTTGGTGTATCTTGGCACACGCGGCCGGTTTGGGGTCCCAGGGAAGATCCGGTATCCGTCTTGCAGGGGGGACGGATTGGAAGGGGTAATTTATTGATGGCCGTCACAATCACCTGCGGTGTGGCATCCATGTTGCATGGATTCCCACCGCCTCCTCAAGAGGTGGAATCCTGACCGTGAATGACAACGCCAACCACGACGGCCTGACCGGATTGAAGGTCATGGTCATCGACGACTCGAAGACCATCCGCCGGACCGCCGAAACCCTTCTGAAAAAAGAGGGCGCGGAAGTGCTGACCGCCGTCGACGGCTTCGAGGCGCTGGCCAAGATTTCGGATCTGCGGCCGGACATCATCTTCGTGGACATCATGATGCCGCGGCTGGATGGGTACCAGACCTGCGCGCTGATCAAGAACAACCACGTGTTCCGTTCGACGCCGGTGATCATGCTGTCGTCGAAGGATGGCCTTTTCGACAAGGCGCGCGGACGCATCGTGGGTTCCGAGCAATACCTCACCAAACCTTTCACCCGCGACGAATTGCTGGACGCGATCCGGCAACACGTCGCGACCGTCAAATAACGCGCAAGCGATCCGCTGCATCAACACGGGGAAACAATGGCAAACATCCTGATCATCGACGACTCGCCCACCGACGTGAAGATTTTTTCCGGCGCGCTGGAGCGGGCGGGTCACAAGGTCACTTCGGTGGCGACCGCCGAGGCCGGCATCGATGCCGCGCACAAGACCAGGCCCGACCTGGTGCTGATGGATGTGATCATGCCCGGCATGAA
>DATFGL010000099.1:0-10626 GCA_035249465.1 Rhodanobacteraceae bacterium
CTACGCGCTGGCTGCCGAGATGAACCCTTCGCTCTGACATTCCGGGTTCGGCTCTGCGGGCCGCCCCGGGATGACGAGGGAAACGGGATTGCTGCGAAACGGCCTCGGCAGCCCCGACACAGCAACTGCTGTTGCGCACCTGCTGACGACTACTGGTTCTTGATGCACGGGGGGACGGCATTGGCAGCAGGGCTACTCACTGTGGTGGTGTACTGACCACCATTTGCGTCTGCGACCACGGTGATGGTGTATGAGTATTCATTCGTGGCCTGGTCATTGTCGTTGATGGTGATTTCGTCATCCGTGACCGTCAGGCCCGAGAACGGTGGATTGTCTGACAAGCCCGTCAACGAGTAGAAGGTGAAACCCTCGTTGCCGCCTGGCTTCCACTTGATCTGCTGGTTGCCGCGATTGGCGGAAAACTCCGCTGGATCGCAGGTGACGGCCGCCTTGCCGGGGGCGGGATTGATGTTCAATTTGACGACAATGTCGGACATCGAAGCACTCCTTTTTCAGCATGCACGGCACTGGGGGCGGGCCGTTTCGCCTAAAACTTGCTCAAGCGGAAGGTTATGAAGTCTTTTTGAGCGGGTTTACCGGTTTGGTGATCGCGGCGTTTATGCGCGCTGTGGCTCGGGGGTCCACGGTGTAGGTCACATGCTTGGCGTCGAGCAGCGCATCGAAGTCGCGGGTGCGGTAGCCCGCCGCCGACAATTTCGCGAGCGATGGTCGGGCCGCGGCGGTTTCGTCGAGTAGCAGACAAGCGCTGGCCGTCGCTGCGAGTGCGTTCGGATCGTTGCTGATACTTTTGTCGGCGACGGCGGTTCGCGCGTCGAGCCAGGCTTTGTGCGCCGCCGCCGCGTCGCCCTGTTTCGCTGAAATTTCGCCCATGACCAGGTTGGCTTGCGCCGCAAGCAGGGCGAGCGCGGGGTCGGAAGCGTTCGTGCGACGCAGAGACTCCAACAACTGGAATGCATCGTCCATCGATGAACGTGCTGCGGCTGCGTCGCCTTGTCCGAGGTTCAGCCGCGCTAGCTCGATGCGTGCCTGCGCGAAGCCTCGGTTCCAGCCAGGATTCTTTGGATCCTTGGCGACAAGCATCGAAAAAATCGCAACGGCTTCAGCATCGGCAGAGGCCGCGGCGCTCGCTTGGCCCGTTTGGCGCAACAGGCCACCGAGCTGCGCGCTGTAAAGCGCCAGGTCATCTTGATTATCCGTGTCGGCAGGCTCGAACTTGACAAGGCTCTTGCCGATATCCACTGCAGAACGGGTGTACCGAAGAGCCCCTTGCATGTCACCGTAAAGTGCCAGCGTGCGGCCGAGGATGGCATCGCTGACCATCAAATCGTTCAGCTCGTCGTGGTTAGCGGAATCGCCGGCGGATATGGCTTCCCGGAGGTGCTGGTCCGTACGGTAGTCGGCGATCGCGCGGTCCAGGTGGCCTTGCACAAGTTCAACCTTTCCAAGGTCGTCCCATGCATTCCCGAGCAGGTTTATCCATTCCACGTTCTTCGGTTGAGCTGAAACGATACCTTGCAAAAGCGCGAGCATGCTGCGATACGCAGAGGCAGCCGCGTTGAGGTCGCCGCGCGCTTCGTGCACGTGCCCAATGTTGTTGATGGTCGTGGCCAGCTGGGAATCCAGTTTCGGATTGTTCTTTGTCAGTTTTTGCGCGTGCAACAGAGAAGCTTCCGACAATATGAAGTTTTGCTGTGCTGCCTCGAGATTCCCCTCGTCCCAGTACGTGAAGCCGATGAAGTTCAACGTGTTTGCATAGGCCATTTGCCGTGCGGCGTCCGTCGGGGCCGAGGCCGCTAGCTGCGAAGAGATACGTGTGGAAGCAAGAAACGCTTGACGTGCGTCAACCAGTTTCCCTTGTTCCATGCGTACGGTGCCAATTTCCTCCAAGGCCTCGGCGCGTTGTTCCAGCGCCGCGTCGTTGACGTCCGTGGCGGGCAGCGACTGGAAGTAGGCCATGGCCTTGTTGTCTACCGACTGCAGGATGTCGAGTCGGTGGACTTCGTTGAGTTTTCCAGAGAGGTCGCCCAGCATGAAGTTGACGAGACCTTCGGCCTGCTTCTGGCGGCGCTGGGCGGCTTGCTTGGCGACCACGGCTTCGTGTTGCGCTATGACAGCGCGGTGACGCGAAACCAGCGCGAAGATTGCAAGCACGATGGTGGTCGCCATCACCACCAGCGCCAGCGCGGCGATCGCGGTCATCCTTCGCGTGCGGCGTTGCAGTTCGCGCTGCTTCAACGTATCGAAGCCGATACCGAGCATCCCCGCGATCAGTTTCAGCTTGGCGTTGGCCTTGCCGTCCTTGCCCTGACGCGCGTCGGCGGCGATCGGTTCGGTTCTTTCCGGCGTCGGTCGTCCGTCCGCATCCGTGACGAAGCGCAGCGCGGGGCAGAAACATTCCTCGGCCTCGCGGCCGGGCAGGTCGGTGGCGTTGGGTTCACCCTCGACGATCAGGCAGAAGATGCGGCCGCCGCGGCCCATCCGTTTGTACGCCAGCACTTCCTCGTTGACCCAGCGCGAAGTGGCCGACGCGGGCGAGCAGATCACGACGAGGTTTTCCGACTGCGCCAGCGCTTCGTTGATCTTGCTGCCAAGTTCTGGCGAACTCGACAGTTCCTCGCGGTCGCGGAACACCGGGTTCAGGCGTGGCGGGATCGTGCCCACTTCGGTCTGCTTGCCGACCAGCCGCGACGGTACGCGATATGTTTCCAGCGCCTTGTGCAGCCAGTCGGCCCACGCCTTGTCGGAATGGCTGTAGCTGATGAAGGCGCGGTAGGTGAACGTTCGTAGGGTGGCTGGTTCCTGCATGGCTCGCCTCCTCGCTCGTGCTTTTCGGTGTCCACCGTCAATGCGTCGCTGCGCTTGTGCGTTGCCTAGACCGGTTTGTTCTGGATCATCGGATCGCAGGGGATGGTCGCGTTCGCCGTGGTGTCGAGCACCGTCACCTTGTATTGCGCGTCGATGGCCGCGTCGCAGCGGTCGTTGATCACGCGCGTCCTCGGCGCGTTGCCTTCTGCGGTCAGTTGATTGGCGTTGTCGTTGACGAAGCTGACGTCGACGAACTGGTAGCGCCGGTCGGTCGTCGCGAAGACCAGGGTGGTCGCGGCGTGGCCGCCTCCGATGGCGTACACGATCGAGCCGTCGTTCGCCTGGTTGCCGCCGGCATATTTGTAGCTGTAGGTCGCGCCATTGGACGCCACCACGTTGGTCCAGCCGTCGCCGTCGCTGGGGAAGTTACGGACGTCCAGGGATACATTGGTCGGGTTGTTGGTGGGCATCATCGTTGCTCCCGTTGCAGGACTGGCCGTTGCGGGCCGGAATGGCGATCGCGCGTTGCATCGGTGCGATGCACGTGCGACCGGCGGGTGGTGGCGTGGCGGATCATTTCGAGGGGACCGTGGCCGCCGCGATCGGCGTTTCCTTCCACGGGAACAGCGGCACGTAGCCGCTGCGGTCCAGCGTGGCCAGGTACGGCGCGGCGTCGGCGTCGCGGTGCTGCGCCAGCAACACGCGCACCAGCAGGGCGAGGCGGTCGAAAGCCGGCGGATCATCGCCGTCGCGCAGGATGTGTTCGGCTTCGGCCCACGTCGCGTGCGCGGCCGCAACGTCGCCGCGCTGCGCGGCGACGTTGCCTTGCAGCCAACGCAATTCCGCCGGCGGCAACCGGTAGGCGTCGTTGCCCCGTTGGCTCGTTGCGGCCGTTTTCAGCGTGGCATCGGCTTGCGCCAGCCAGGCG
Organism: Rhodanobacteraceae bacterium; assembly: GCA_035249465.1. GTDB lineage: Bacteria > Pseudomonadota > Gammaproteobacteria > Xanthomonadales > Rhodanobacteraceae > 66-474. Next base: position 3,755 of record DATFGL010000099.1, read on the forward strand.
GCCGCCTCGTCGAGGTCGCCGCGCCGCCATGCCAGTTCGCCCAGCAACACCCGTGCTTTCGCCAGCCAGTGCAGGACCAGGCCGTCGCCGGGTTCGGTGGCGTGCACGGTGGCGAGTACGTGCTCGGCCTTGCGCGCTTCATCTTGTGCTTGCGCGGGCGACGCGCGCGAGTCCAGCCGCGCCTGCCACCAGTCGTCCATGCCGAGTTGCAACTGCCATGGCTTGTTGGTGTGGTCCTGGCGGGTCAATGTTTCCGAGAGGGCCGTCGCCTCCGCGGCGCCGCTGCGCGCGGCGGCGACCTCGCCCGTTTGGGCCTGCACCTGCGCGAGGAACAGGCGAGCGTCGGGCCATTGCGCTTGCCATTGCGCGTTGGCGGGCTCGGCGGCGCGGTTGGCCGCGATGTAGGCCACCTGTTCGGTGAAGCGGGCGCGCGCCTCGGTGAGCCGGCCATCCTTCATCGCCAGGCTGCCGAGGTAGGAAGCCACGTTGGCGGCCTCGTCGCGCAGGTCGGCGGCGTGCGGATGCGCCTTCATCCAGCCGAGGTACAACGCATACGCGGACTGGAATATCGCTTCGGCCTGGCGGTCGCGATCGCGGGCGAGGTCGAGGGTGCCGAGGTTCACGTCGCCATAGGCAACTTCGCGTTGCCACGCGAAGTCGCCGCGATCCATCGCCGCGAGCCGCTGCGCGCTGTCGCGATAGCGGATCAACCAGGTCTCGGCGTCGTCGAGGCGGCCCTGGCGCCAGAGCACGAAGCCGATCCAGTATTCGGCCTGGGCCAGGTCGAACAGCCGTCGGCCGTTGCCGGGTTGGCGCCGGTACAACTCCTCGCTGCGCGCGTAGGCGTCGCGGAACGCCAGCATGGCCTCGTCGGCGTGGCCCTGGTCCAGCCGCACTTGGCCAATGCCGGTCAACAGGCGCGCCTGTTCTTCGAGCGCATGTTCGCTCAGGTCGCGCGGTTGCAGGGTGTCGAAATACGCGGTGGCCTTGTCGTCGACCGCGACCATCAGGTCGAGCCGCCCGACCGTGGTCAGGTTCTTGCGCAGGTCGCCCAGCATGAAGCCGAGGATGTCTTCGGCCTGGACCTGGCGGCGCTGAGCGTCGTTGCGCGCAATGTACGCGGTGACCGCCAGGACGCTGGCGATCGCCATGCCCGCCAGCGAGGCCACGGTGACGGCCAGCAGCCGGCGCCTGTGTCGGCGCGCTTCGCGGCGCACCAGTGCGTCGAAACCGACGTCCAGCATCCCCGCGATCAGTTTCAGTTTGGCGTGTTGCTTGCCGTCCTTGCCGGGCCGCGCGTCGGCAGCGATCGGTTCGGTTTTTTCCGGCGTCGGTCGTCCGTCCGCATCCGCGACGAAACGCAACGCGGGGCAAAAACATTCTTCCGATTCGCGGCCGGGCATGTCGGCCGCATTCGGTTCGCCCTCCACGATCAGGCAGAAGATGCGCTCGCCGCGGCCCAGGCGCTTGTAGGCCAGCACTTCCTCGTTGACCCAGCGCGAGGACGCCGACGCGGGCGAGCAGATCACCACGAGGTTTTCCGATTGCGCCAGGGCTTCGTTGATCCTGCTGCCGAGTTCGGGCGAGCTGGACAGCTCCTCGCGGTCACGGAACACCGGATCGAGCCGCCGCGGGATGGTGCCGCGCGCGGTCGTCGTCCCCACCAGCCGCGACGGTACGCGGTAGGTCTCAAGCGACCGGTGCAGCCAATCCGCCCACGCCTTGTCGTGGTGGCTGTAGCTGATGAAGGCGCGATAGCTGCGGCTTGGACCGGACGGCTCTGACACGCGACGCCCCCTTTCACAGCGAGTGATCCGGGAACGCTCGTCGAGGCTGGGGAGGGCCGGGGGCCGGTCGGCTCAGTCGGGCGGGCAGCGCGAGCCTAGCATAAAAATGTGAAGCAGTTCACATTTTGTCACGATCATCCGCTCGAACCGATCGGCCTGGTCATGCGCAGCAGGTCGACGGCGAAGCCGTCACGCTCGTACAGGGCGCGGGCGCGCGTGTTGCCGGGAAACACGCTGAGCGTCAACAGCTTGCAACGATGGACCTTGGCCCATCGCTCAGCATGGGCGAGCAGGGCCTGGCCAACGCCACGGCCCTCGTGGCAGGGCGCAACCGCGAGGTCGGCGATGTGGCAGGCTCGCGCGCCTGAAAAGAAATCGCGCTGCACTTGCAGGTGCAGGAAGCCGACGGGGGTTTCGTTTGCCTCTTCGGCCACGAAAAAATGATCGCTAGGCGGCGCCTCGCGCAAGGCGCGTTCGATGTCCGCGCGGATCGCGGCCACGACTTCGCGCTTGCGTCGCCCCTTGGGCAAGTCGAAGGACACGAAACGAGGCGCAAGCGACAGGATGAAAGCCTCGTCGTCGGGCGTTGCAGGGCGGATGATGGTTTCGCTGCAGTTCGGTGTGCGCTTGGACGGCATAATGTGTGAGGCGATCGTCCGTTCGGCTGGAAAAAGATTGTCTTCTCCCTTCCAAAGGAAGGGCGGAGCGCAGCGAACGCGCGCGTAGCGCGAGAGGGGGATGGCTTTTGGCTTGCATGCCGCATCCCCCCGCCGCTGCACGTCGACCCCCCCTTCGTTCCGAAGGGGGTGATCACCCAAACAACGCATCCGGCATCGCGAACACGCTGTCGCCGCCGGCCTCCAGCGCGGCGAGGTGGGTGCGGGTGCGCGGCAGGATGCGGTCGTAATAGAAACGCGCGGTCAGGCGTTTGGCCTGCTTGAAGTCATCGGGTTGGGACGAGGCATCGGCGGCGGCGACGCTGCGCGCCCACGCGTAAGCCAGCGCGATATAGCCCGAGTAGAACAGGTAATCGACTGCGGCGGCGCCGATTTCGTCGGCGTTCGCAACGGCGCGCATGCCGAGTCCCTGCGTGACCTCGCCCCACTCCTTGGCGAGTGTCGACAGCTTCGGGATGAACTCTTTCAGCGTTGCATCGTTCGCGTGCTGCGCGCAGAACGCGGCCAGGTGTTCAAGGAACAGGCGCAGGCCTTCGCCGCTCTGCTGCATGATCTTGCGGCCCAGCAGGTCCAGCGCCTGGATGCCGGTGGTGCCCTCGTAGATGGTGGTGATGCGCGCGTCGCGTGCGTATTGCTCCATGCCTTGTTCCGCGATGTAGCCGTGGCCCCCGTAGATTTGCAGCGCGAGGCTGGTGCACTCGTTGGCATTCTCGGTGAGCAGCGCCTTGACGATGGGAGTGAGGAACGACACCAGCGTTTCGGCGCGCTTGACTTCGTTTTCGTCCGTCGAACGATGCTGGATATCCACCAGCGTGGCGGCGTACAGGCCCAGCGCGCGGCCGCCCTCGATCAGTGATTTTTGCGTCAGCAGCATGCGGCGGATGTCACCGTGCACGATCAACGGATCGGCCGGCTTGTCGGGAAACTTCGGTCCCGACAATGCGCGCATCTGCAGGCGTTCGCGCGCGTAGGACAACGCGTTCTGGTAGGCGCGTTCGCTGAGCGCCAGGCCCTGCAAGCCCACCGCGAGGCGCGCGGTATTCATCATGGTAAACATCGCGTTGAGGCCCTTGTTCGCTTCGCCGATCAGCCAGCCCTGCGCGCCGTCGAAATTCATCACGCAGGTGGCAGAGCCTTTCAGCCCCATCTTGTGTTCGATCGCGCCGCAGCGCACCGCGTTGCGTTCACCGGCCTCGCCATCCTTGCCGACCTTGAACTTCGGCACGATGAACAGCGAGATGCCCTTCACGCCCCTCGGTGCGTCCGGCAGGCGTGCGAGCACGAGGTGCACGATGTTCTCGGTGAAGTCGTGTTCGCCCGCGGTGATGAATATCTTGGTCCCGCTGATCGCGTGGCTGCCGTCCTCGTTCGGTTCGGCGCGCGTCTTCAGCAGGCCGAGGTCGGAGCCGCAGTGCGGTTCGGTGAGGCACATCGTGCCGGTCCACTCGCCCGACACGATGGGTTTCAGGAATGCTTCCTTCTGCCACGTCTCGCCGTGCACACGCAGCGCCTCGGTGGCGCCGTGCGACAGCAGCGGATAGGTCCCCCAGGCGAGGTTGGCCGAATCGATCATTTCCTTGACCGGCGCGCCGATGGTTTCCGGCAGTCCTTGTCCGCCAGCGGCTTCCGGCGCGGTCAGACCGGCCCATCCGCCCTCGACGTATTGTTCGTACGCGCGCTTGAAGCCGTCCGGTGTGGAGACGGCGCCGGTTTTCTTGTCGAAGCTGCAGCCTTCGTGATCGCCGGTTTCGTTGAGCGGCGCGAGCACCTGCTGCGAGAACTTCGCGGCTTCGTCCAGCACCGCGTCGATCAGCTCGCGGTTGAGCGATTCGCAGCCCGGAAGTTTCGCGAACAGTTTTTCGACATCGAGCAGGTCGTAGAGACAGAAGCGGATGTCGCTGAGCGGGGCGGTGTAGTTTGTGGTCACGGCAATCCTTCGTACATGGATGAACCCCTCTCCCATTGGAGGAGGCGGCCTTCGGCCGAGCGCGTAGCGCTGGGGTGAGGGTACGATTTTCGCGAAAAAACCCCAACCCCGCGCATGCGCCGTGCCCTCATCCGGCCCCGCGGGCAAAAGAAACAGCCCGCGTTTCACGCGCCTTCTCCCGGAGGGAGAAGGAAGAAGCTGAGTTCTCTTCCGGAGGGAGAGGGGAGAAACTCATCGCCAGATGTTCGAAACCCCCGGCACCGGTGAAATGTAGCCCTTGCCGTCCAGCTTGAACGGCTGCGCGCCACCCTTTTCGCCCTTGCCGACCGATAGCGTGCCTTTCAATTCGTACTGGATGGCGTTGCGTTTCGCGGCAGCCAGCGCGGCGGCGCCGGGAGCGTCGGGTTTGAAGGACGCCGTCGCGATGTCGGCGTCCATCGCGGGGATGTCGAGCGCGGGTGAGACCGCGACGTGGCCGGCCGGCCGGCCGTCGAGGGTGAGGGCGGCGTCGATCGAATAAACATGCATGCCGGTGTCGTAGCTGTAATTCTGGAAGCGCACCACCGCGGACCATGTGCCATCGCCGTTGACGGTGAGCTGCTGGATGCTGGCGGCCGGCGGCTGCAGCTTGGTGCCGGCGCCGAAGCAACCGGCGAGCGCCAGCGTCGTGCCGGCGAGGCCGAGGACCAGCAGTGCGCGCGAAAGGATGTGCGACGGGCGGGTGATCATCGACCGACTCCTCGATGGACGAAACTCAGCGAAAGGTACTTTAACCCGCCGCGTGAAGGTGCGGCGCATCCAGTGACTTCGCCGCAGCCCCGAAAGTTTCAATGCCTTCGAGCGCGACCAGCCGGCCATCTTCGATGCGCGCGACCTGATCGGCCAGCGCGATCACCTCGTCGGGCTGGTGGCTGACCAGGATCGTGGTCAGCGCGAACTCGCGCTTGAGTCCGCGCAGGTGTTCCAGCACCTCCTCGCGCGCCTCGCGGTGCAGGTTGGCCAGCGGTTCGTCCAGCAGCAGTGCGCGCGGCTGGCGCAGCAGCGCGCGGCCGATCGCAACGCGCCGGATCTGGCCGCCGGAAAGCTGTCCGGGCCGGCGTTTCAGCAGCGTCGAAAGCTGCAGCAACTGCACCACGTCGCCGAAGGCTCGCGTGGTTGCGTTGCGCGGCATGCCGTAGCGCAGGTTTTCCCGAGCCGTGAGGTGCGGAAACAGGCGCGCGTCCTGGAACACCACGCCGAGATCGCGCCGCGCCGTGGCCACGTCCACGGCGGCGTGGCTGTCGAACAGGACGTGATCGTTGATGGAGATGCGGCCGTGCTCCGGCCGCAGCAGCCCGGCGATGGCGAGCAGGGTGGAAGTCTTGCCGCAACCGGATGGTCCGAACAGCGCCAGCGCGCGCGCGGGCGAGGCGAGTTGGAGTTCCAGCGAGAACTCGCCGCGTTGCAGCGCGAATTCGAGCTCGATCATGCCTCGGCCTCACGCGTGCCGCTGTGCAGCAGCATCAGCGCGGCGATCACGCCGGCCAGCAGGGCCACGCTCACCGCGACCAGCGTCAGCCGCAGCGCGCCACCTTCGCCGCCGGGCGTCGAAATCAATTCGTACAGTGCGATCGGCAGCGTGCGGGTCTGGCCCGGGATCGACGACACGAAGGTGATGGTGGCGCCGAATTCGCCGAACGCGCGCGCGAAGGCCAGCGCCAGGCCCGCGACCAGTCCGCGCAACGACAACGGCAGGGTGACGCTGAAAAAAATGCGCCACGCGCCCGCGCCCAGCGTCGCGGCGGCGTTTTCGAGCCTGCGGTCCACCGATTCGAACGCGTTGCGCAGCGCCACCACCAGCAACGGGAACGCCATCACCGCCGCGGCGAGCGCGGCTCCCGTCCAGCGGAACGCGATGGAGAGGCCCGCGGCATCGAGCCAGCGTCCGATTGCGCCGTGGTGGCCGAACACGATCAACAGGATGTAACCCGTGACGACCGGTGGCAGGATCAACGGCAACAGCAACAGGCCTTCGAACAGGGGCTTGCCGAAGAAGCGTTTGCGCGCCAGCAGCCACGCACACCCGATCGCGACCGGCAGCGAGCACGCGACGCCCACCAGCGAGACCTTGAAACTCAGCGCCAGCGCGACGGTTTCGGTGTGATCGAGCAGCATGGTCAGCGCGTCAGCACGTCGAAACCCCAGTGCCGGAACACCGTTGCTGCGCGCGCGGATTCCAGCGCGGCAAGCAACGCGCGCGACATCGCGTTGTCATGGCCTGTGACGATCGCGACCGGGTACACGATCGGCCTGTGGCTCGCGGCCGGGAATGTCGCCAGTACTTTCACCCGTGGTTCGGATACCGCGTCCGATTGGTACACGATGCCGAGTGGGCATTGCCGCAGCGCCACCATGTTCAGCGCCGCGCGCACGTCGCGGCTCATCGCCATGCGCGGTTCGAGCGCGTGCCACATGCCCAGGTGCAACAGCGATTGTTTGGCG
>DATFGL010000100.1:0-4477 GCA_035249465.1 Rhodanobacteraceae bacterium
AGGGAGTGCAGAGCCTACCCGGCCTGCGCGGCAGCGCGCTCGGCGTGGGCCTTGATGGTTTTCACCATCGACGCGAGGCCGTTGGAGCGGGTGGGCGAGAGATGCTTGCCGAGCCCGATCGCGTTGATGAAGGCGGGATCGGTATCCAGGATTTCGCGCGCGCTGCGTCCCGAATAAACGCGCAGCAGCAACGCGACCAGTCCCGACACGATCGCCGAATCGCTGGCCGCGCGCAGGTCGAGGCGATCCGCGTCACCGGACACCACGATCCACACTTGTGACTGGCAGCCGTCGACCTTGTTGACGCCGGTCATGTCTTCGGGCGGCAACGGCGGCAGTTTCCGGCCCAGATCGATCAGATATTGATAGCGCCCGGTCCAGTCATCGAAGAAACCGAATTCGTCGATGATCTCCTGCTGGGCATTCTGGATGGCGGACATGTTCATCGGTTGGCAATTTTCCAGCGGGTGCCGTCGGCGCCGTCTTCGATCGCGATGCCCATGGCCGCGAGTTCGGCGCGAATGGAGTCGGCCCGCGCGAAGTCACGCGACGCACGCGCGGCGCGGCGTGCTTCGATCAAGCTTTCCACGTGCGCCGCATCCACGTGTTCCGATCCGCGCTTGAACCAGGCTTCCGGATCCTGCTGGAGCAGGCCGAGCAATGCGCCGCTTCCGAGCAGGTCGGCCTTGATGCGCTGCAATTCTGCAGTTGCGTTGTCGGATAGCGGCCGACGTTCATGTTCCAGAAGATAACGCGCTTTGAATGCGAGGCCATTCAAGGCTGCCAGCGCCTGCGGCGTGCCGAGATCATCTTCGAGTGCTTCGTCGATGGCGCCTGTCGTGACTGAGGGCCTCACGTCGAAAGCCGCCAGATCGCGCAAAGTGCCGTACAGCCGGTCCAGCGTCGCGATGCTTTGCTCGATCAGCGCCTCCGACCAATCCAGCGGTTGCCGGTAGTGCGCGGACAGCAGGGCGTAGCGGAGCGCTTCCGATGGATACTGCTCCAGCAGCGCATGCAATTGTTTCACGTTGCCGACCGACTTGCTCATCTTGGCACCGCCGAAGGTGAGCATGCCGTTGTGCAGCCAGTAGCGGGCGAAGGTTTTGCCAGCGTGCGCGCAGGTGGATTGCGCGATTTCGTTTTCGTGGTGCGGGAACACCAGATCCACGCCGCCCGCGTGGATGTCGATGGTTTCACCGAGATGCGCCGCCGCCATCGCCGAGCATTCGATGTGCCAGCCCGGCCGGCCGCGTCCCCAAGGACTGTCCCATCCGGGCAGTTCGCCCGTGGAAGGTTTCCAGAGCACGAAGTCGGCGGGGTTGCGCTTGTACGGCGCAACCTCGATGCGCGCGCCCGCGATCATTTCATCGGTCGAACGGCCCGACAGCTTTCCGTAGTCCGCGAATTTCGCCACGTCGAACAACACGTGGCCTTCGGCGGCGTAGGCGTGGCCCGATGCAATCAGGTTCCCGCACATCGCGATGATGGCGGCAATATGCTGCGTGGCCAGCGGTTCGACGTCGGGCGGTGCAACGCCCAGCCTGGCCATGTCCTCGCGATAGATCGCGGCGTATTTTTCCGCGACGACCGCGATCGGAACGCCCGCTTCCAGCGCGGCCGCGTTGATCTTGTCGTCCACGTCGGTAATGTTGCGCGCGTACACCAGTTTGCCGTATGTGCGCCGCAGCAGCCGGGCCAACACGTCGAACACCACCGGGCCGCGCGCGTTGCCGATATGCACGTAGCTGTACACGGTCGGCCCGCACAGATACATCGTCACGCGTTCAGGATCGGCGGGCGCGAAAGGCTCCGTGCGACGGGTCAGCGAGTTGTGGAGGCTCAAGGCCATGTTCGATCCGGTAGCCCGATTGGGCAAAATAATCAAGCAATTTTATCAGGTTGCACCCATTGCTTGAGGGCCTATTCAGGGTGGCGGTGGTTCAATGCGGGCCACATCCGGAGTTGAGACGCCGCTGGTGGCGTTGGAGCGCGACATGTACAGGGTCATCATCGCAGCGTTGCTCGCGACGTTTGCAATCGCGGCGAATGCACAGGGGTATGCACCACCCCCGCCGCAGTATGGGCCGCCCGCCAACGTGCATTATGGCTGGGCGGAAGTGCTGCGCGCCGATCCCGTCTACGGCGCCGTCGCGCAGCCCCCGCAGCAGCAGTGTTATCCGCAGACGGTGACGCGCGAAGACAACAACCACACGGGTGGCACGGTACTCGGTGCGATCGTCGGTGGCGTACTCGGCAGCACCGTGGGCAAGGGCGATGGCCGCAAGGCCGCGACCGTGGCCGGCGCCGTCGCGGGTGGCGCGGTCGGCAATCGCGTATCGGCCGCCAACGACCGCAGCTACACCACGCAGCAGACGGTCTGCCAGCCGGTGAACTACCCGCCGCAGCAACAGATCGTGGCATACGACGTGGAATACCGTTATCGCGGCGACGTGTACATGTCGCGTCTTCCCTACGATCCGGGCGAACGCCTGCGGGTCAGGATCACGGTCGCGCCGGCAGATTGACCGACTCCACCCCGTTGCGTCCGCGCGGAGAGTGTGCGAGCATCTGCCGCTCAATGTTGCGGCAACCATGACGACATCCACCCGCCCATTCCCCGTCATCCTGACCAGCGCCCGCGCGGCCGCGGGAATGACTTCGCGCGCGCGCCGACCGGAATACCGACATTCGGCCGGGTAGGCAGTCGCGCGTTTTTGGCTTCATCGCTTTCGACGAAACCCGGCCCTTGTGCCGGGTTTTTCATGTCTGATCAATCAACCATCGTCATCCCGGCCATGGATTGGCCGGGATCCAGTCCAAGGGACGGAAACCCCGAGAGCAGCCATGGCGCTTCGACATTTCATCACCACCCAGGATTGGAGCCGCACCGAAATCGACGCGTTGCTCGATCGCGCTGCTGCGTTCAAGCGCTCGCCCATCGGAAACCAACTCGCCGGCAAGTCGATTGCCTTGCTGTTCTTCAATCCGTCGATGCGCACGCGCACCAGTTTCGAATTGGGCGCGTTCCAGCTGGGTGGCCATGCGATCGTGTTGTCGCCCGGCAGGGACGCCTGGCCGATCGAATTCGAGGTCGGCGCGGTGATGGATGGCGAGGCCGAGGAACACGTCGCCGAGGTCGCGCGGGTGTTGTCGCGCTACGTGGACCTGATCGCGGTACGCGCGTTTCCGAAGTTCAGGGACTGGTCGGTCGATCGCGAGGATCGCGTGATCAAGGCGTTCGCGCGATACGCCACGGTGCCGGTGATCAACATGGAGACCATCACGCACCCCTGCCAGGAACTGGCGCACGCCCTGGCCCTGAAAGAACACCTGGGCGAACTGCGTGGCAAGAAATACGTGCTGACCTGGACCTACCACCCGAAGCCGCTCAATACTGCGGTCGCCAATTCCGCGTTGCTGATCGCGACCAGGCTGGGCATGGACGTGACACTGCTGTGCCCGACGCGGGACTACGTGCTGGATGAACGCTACATGGTGTTCGGCGCCGAGAATGCGCGCGAAAACGGCGGTTCGTTGCGGGTGAGCCACGACATCGAGGACGCCTATCGCGGCGCCGACGCGGTGTATGCCAAGAGCTGGGGAGCGCTGCCGTTCTTCGGCCGCTGGGAAGAAGAGAAGCCCATCCGGGACGCGCACAAGCATTTCATCGTCGATGAGGCCAAGATGGCGCTCACCAACCGTGCCGTATTCAGCCATTGCCTGCCGTTGCGCCGCAACGTCAAGGCCACCGACGCGGTGATGGATGCGCCCTATTGCATCGCGATCGACGAAGCCGAAAACCGCCTGCACGTGCAGAAGGCGGTGATGGCGAAGCTGGCCGCGCAATTCATGAGGGAGAAATCGACATGACGGGCCACCAGCATCACTATCACGTCGCCGTGGAGTGGACCGGCAATCGCGGCACCGGCACCGACGGCTATCGCAACTACGGGCGCGAGCATGTGATCCGCATCGAGGGCAAGCCCGAGATCGCGGGTTCGTCCGACCCGGCCTTCCGCGGCGATGCGGCCAAACACAACCCCGAAGACATGCTGGTCGCCGCGTTGTCCACTTGCCACATGCTGGCCTACCTGCACGTGGCGACGCTCGCCGGCGTGGTGGTGACGGCCTATACGGATATCGCCGAAGGCACGATGGCGACCGAGGGCAACGGCGGTCACTTTGTCGAGGTGGTGTTGCACCCGGTAGTCACGATCAGCGCGGCCAGCAATCCCGTGAAAGCCCAAGCCGCGCACGAAGACGCACACCACGCCTGCTTCATCGCCAGTTCCGTCAATTTCCCGGTGCGCTGCGAACCGCGCATCGTCGTAGAAAACAACTGACCTTTGCAGGGTATCCACATCATGAGCAAGGATATCGTTCTCGCATTTTCGGGCGGTCTCGACACCAGCTTCTGCGTGCCGTACCTGAAGGAGCGCGGCTGGGCGGTACACACCGTGTTTGCCGACACCGGCGG
>DATFGL010000101.1:0-3695 GCA_035249465.1 Rhodanobacteraceae bacterium
TGGTTGAAGCCTGAAGAATCAACAACGAGGAGACTCTCCGATGAAACGTAACGGCTTGTTCGCGGTCATCGCGCTGGCCTTGGGTACTGTAGGCGTGATGTCGGTCGCGCACGCACAGGACACGGGTGCAGCGGCGGAAACAACGGGTAGCTTCAGCAACCCCAACTACAGCAACTGGTACATCGTGCCGCGCATCGGCGTGGTGTTCGGTGACAGCAGCCGTCAGGTCCAGGCTGATCCCATGGGCGGTCTCGGCGTTGGTTTCTGGGTGAACCCGCATTTCACCCTGGACATTGAAGCCACCGGCGACAATGCGGATTACAAGGATTCTTCGGTCCGCGCCGGCAAGCAGTGGGAGACCCTCGGCCTCGATGTCGCTGCCCGCTACTACTTCATGGATCCTGCGTCGCAGTGGCGTCCCTTCATCATGGCTGGCGTTGGCATGTGGCGTCATGCAGCGGTTTCCAGCGAGCTCGCCAAAGCCGGCGGATACTTCGGGAACATGTCCGGCAGTAACGGTTCCGGCTGGGGCCCGGGCGCAACCGTTGGTGTAGGCGTGCTCTATAGCGTGAGTGATCGCATCGCCCTGCGCGGTGAACTCGCCGCACGTTACTACCGCGATACCACTTCGGCGCAGCTTGCAGGGTTGGCGGGTCCGGGCTTGCCGCACACCTACGGCCCGAAGCAGTGGCTGGATCCGATGGCGTCCATCGGCCTCGTGATCAACATGGGTCACGCCGCGCCGCCGCCGCCGGCAGCCCCGCCGCCGCCGCCGCCGCAGAACGTCGTCATTGATCTGCGTGGCGTGAACTTCAAGTTTGACCGTCCGAAGAAGGGCGAGCACAACATTGGCCCGACGCTCAAACCGCCGGCGTCCGATTCGCTCGCGATCCTGAACCAGGCGGTCGATACCTTGAACCGTTACCCGCAGGTCACGATCGAGATCGACGGCTACACGGACTCGAAGGGCACCGAGAAGTACAACCAGGGCCTGTCCGAGCGTCGTGCCAACATCGTCGATGCGTACCTGACCTCGCACGGCATCGATGCGAGCCGCATCACCGCGGTCAAGGGCTTCGGCGAAGCCGATCCGGTCGACACCAACGAGACCGCGGCTGGCCGTCAGCGCAATCGTCGCGTCGAGTTCAAGGTGCAGCAGCCCGGCAACGGCAGCATGTAAGCCGTTCACGGAAGAATCGGCAGTCCATTGCCGGTGATTCCGATGTGACACGAAAAAAGCCCGGCTTCGCGCCGGGCTTTTTCTTTTGCGCCCAGAAAGCTCTCGAACCCCCAGGCTTTTTTCGATGCGAGATAAATCCGTCCCGACGACGCAGCCGTCCTTACGTCGTTCACCACGCAGCTCGAATGCAGGCAGCGCCGCACGACACGGTCTAGCGCGTGTCTTGTCCCGCATGGGGGTATGTTCTCGCAGTGAAGCCGTGCGCCGGATCGAGTCCGGGCGCGTGCGCGTGAACGGCAAACTGGCGCGTGATCCCGAGTTGCCGGTCGACCCCGCAATGGATCTGATCGAGATGGACGGCGTGCCGCTGCAGGCGCGCGAACGGGCCTACATTGCCGTCAACAAGCCACGCGGATTGGTGGTCAGCACCTCGGATGAGCAAGGCCGCGACACGGTGTATGCCTTGTTGCGAGGTGCCACCTTGCCGTGGCTCGCGCCGGTCGGCCGGCTGGACAAGGCCAGCGAGGGGTTGCTGCTGATGAGCAATGATCCCGTATGGGCCGCGCGGCTGACCGGTCCCGAAGCGCATGTCGCAAAGACCTATCGCGTGCAGGTGCGTGGCTTGCCCGATCAGGCGACGCTTGAGCGTCTGGGTGCCGGCGTGGTGGACAAGGGCGAGCGGCTGTCGGCCCGATCCGTACGGGTCATCGGCGGCGGGGAAAAGAATGCCTGGCTGGAGGTCGTGCTGTTGGAAGGCCGCAACCGGCAGATTCGCCGCATGCTCGCGGCTTGCGGACACGACGTGCTGCGACTGATGCGGGTCGCGATAGGACCTCTCGAATTGGGTAACCTGCCCAAGGGCGGGTGGCGCGTATTGACCGATGCCGAGATTCGCGCGCTGTCCGGCGCGTGACCGCAGGTCGGGAAGGTCGCCGTTCCCGTTATGCGATCTCGCGGGTGCCGCCGATCCACGTTTCGGTGACGCGCAGATCCTGGTCCACCACGGTGAAATCCGCGCGATGACCGGCTTCGACGCGGCCGTGCTCCGCGCCCAATCCCAGGAAATCCGCGGGGTAGGTCGATGCCATTCGCGCGGCTTCGTCCAACGGTACTTCGAGCATGTCGATCGTGTTGCGCACGGCATCGATCATGTTCAGCGCGGAACCGGCAAGCGTGCCCCCGGCAGTTTGGCAAATGCCGTCGCGTGCGGTGATCGTCTCGCCGTTCAACACATAAGACGGATCGGCTGCACCCACCGGTGGCATCGCGTCGGTGACCAGAAAAATCTTTCCGCGCGGCTTGGCCTTGAGCGCCACGCGCAGGCTGGCGGCGTCGACGTGATGGCCATCCACGATCACGCCACACCACGAATCGGAATCGTCCAAGGCCGCGCCGACGACACCGGGTGCGCGGCTGGTGAGCGGGGACATCGCGTTGTACAGATGCGTGAAGCCACGCGCGCCGGCGTCGAGCGCCCGGCGCACCGTTGCGTAATCGGCGTTGGAATGCCCCACCGAGACGATGACGCCCGCTCGTGCAAGTTGGCGAATCGCGTCGGTCGGCACGCATTCCGGCGCCAGCGTCAGCAGCGTCACGCCGCGATGCAGCGACTCGGCCAACCGCAGTTCGGATGCATCCGGCGCGTGCAGGTATTTTTCCGCGTGCACGCCCCTGCGCGCGCGGCTGAGGAACGGCCCTTCGAGATGGATGCCCAGTACGCCGGGCACACCTTCCGCGATCGCTGCCTCGACCGCACCGATTGCGGTACGCATCTTGTCGGTGGTGTCGCTGATCAGGGTCGGCAGGAAGCCGGTGGTGCCGAAGCGCCGGTGCGCGGCACCGATGGCGCGAATGCCTTGGGCGCCAGGTTGATCATTGAACAGGACACCGCCGCCGCCGTTGACCTGGCAATCGATGAAACCCGGCAACAGGAACCGGCCCGACAGGTCGTGGACCTCGGCATTCGACGGGGCGCGCGTCGCGAGTTCCAGGATCCGGCCGTCTTCGACGACCACCGCGGCATCGTCGCGCCAACCTTGCGCAGACAGAACGCGTGCGTTGACGAGTGCGACAGCCATCAGACGGTCTCGGTCACCTTGGCGAGGTGGGGCGGGTGGTCGGGGTCGCGGCCGCGCGCGATCGCGAGTGCATTCACCGCGCGGTAGAAACTCTGGATGACCAGGATCGGCGCGAACATCGGTTGGCCGGTCGGCACGATCGGCAATGCATCGCGACCCGATGCGCCCGGTGCGGCGGTCCAGACTTCGGCGCCGCGTTGGTGGAAATCGCGCGCGGTGGCCAACACGCCCGCCAGCGCATCGTCCTGCTGCGCGAACAAAAGCACCGGCAGACGCGGGCCCACCAACTCCATCGGACCGTGCCGCACTTCCGCGCTGCTGAAGGCCTCGGCGTGCAACGCGCAAGTCTCCTTCAATTTCAGTGCGGCCTCCTGGGCCGCCGCAAGGCCATAGCCGCGTCCGAGCACGAACAAATCATGCATGTCGCGCAATCCGTC
>DATFGL010000102.1:0-3583 GCA_035249465.1 Rhodanobacteraceae bacterium
CCGCGGTGCTGATGGTGCGCCCGCGCGGTTGGCACTTGCCCGAAAACCACGTGCAGGTCGATGGCGAGCCGATGTCGGGCGCGCTGTTCGATTTCGCGCTGTTCGCGTTCCACAACGCACGCGCGCTGGCCGCGAAAGATCGTGGCCCTTACTTCTACCTGCCCAAGCTGCAGTCGATGGAGGAAGCCGCACTCTGGAACGACGTGATGGATTACGCCGAGCGCGCACTCGGCGTCGCCATCGGCACCTTCAAGGCGACGGTGCTGATCGAAACGCTGCCCGCCGCATTCCAGATGGAGGAGATCCTGTATGCGCTGCGGCGCCGCGCCGTCGGGCTCAACTGCGGGCGCTGGGACTACATTTTTTCGTACCTGAAAACCCTGCGCGCGCACGCCGACCGCGTGCTCCCCGATCGTGGACAGGTCGCGATGACGGTGCCGTTCCTGCGCCATTACTCGCAGTATCTCGTCAAGGTCTGCCATCGCCGCGGCGCATTCGCGATGGGCGGCATGGCCGCGCAGATTCCGATCAAGGGCGATGACGCGGCGAACGACGCGGCGCTCGCGAAAGTACGCGCCGACAAGCTGCGCGAGGTCATGGATGGCCACGATGGAACCTGGGTGGCGCATCCCGCACTGGTGCCGATCGCGCGCGGGATTTTCGATGCGCACATGCCGACGCCGAACCAGTCGCACGTCGCGCGTGAAGACGTGTCGGTCACCCGCGACGCTTTGCTCGCGCCTTGTGGCGGCACCATCACGCAGGCGGGGTTCGACAACAACGTCGAGGTTGCGCTGCGCTACATCGCGGCGTGGCTGGATGGCCAGGGCTGCGTGCCGATCCATCACCTGATGGAAGACACCGCCACCGCCGAGATCGCGCGCACGCAATTGTGGCAGTGGCTGCACCATGAGGACGGCCTCACGTTCGACGACGGCGCGCCGATCACGCCGGCGCGTTTCAACCAGGCGCTTGCTGCGCACACGCACGCGCTTGCCGCCGGCACCCAGCCCGGTGCTGCGAAGGCCGGGGCCGCGGCGCGCCTGCTTGGCGAACTGGTGCGCGCCGACGCGCTCGCTGATTTCCTGACCTTGCCTGCCTACCCACAGTTGCACTGATGCCGTATCCAAAGGAGCACGACATGAAGACCCCGTTTCCGACCGCCGAACAATTGCAACTCGACTGGAGCAATCATCCGCGCTGGCAAGCGGTCACACGCGATTATTCCGCCGAAGACGTGGTGCGCCTGCGCGGGACCATGCCCGTCGAGCATTCGCTCGCGCGCCACGGCGCCGAACGCCTGTGGCGCGACCTGCACCACGAGCCTTTCGTCAACGCGCTCGGTGCGCTCACCGGCAATCAGGCCGTGCAGCAGGTCAAGGCGGGACTCAAGGCGATTTATCTGTCCGGCTGGCAGGTCGCGGCCGACGCCAATACCGCGGGCACGATGTATCCCGACCAGTCGTTGTACCCCGTCGACGCGGTGCCGAACGTGGTGCGCCGCATCAACAACGCGCTGCTGCGCGCCGACCAGATCAATCATGCGGAAGGCCGCGACGACGTCGACTGGCTGGTGCCGATCGTGGCCGACGCCGAGGCCGGGTTCGGCGGCGTGTTGAATGCGTACGAATTGATGAAGCACATGATCGAGGCCGGCGCCGCGGCCGTGCATTTCGAGGACCAACTCGCTTCCGCCAAGAAGTGCGGCCACATGGGCGGCAAGGTGCTGGTGCCGACTTCCGAAGCCATTTCGAAACTCGTCGCCGCGCGCCTTGCCGCGGATGTTTCCGGGGTGCCGACGCTGGTCGTCGCGCGCACCGACGCAATGGGCGCGGGTCTGCTCACGTCCGACATCGATTCGCGCGACCACGGGTTCTGCACCGGCGAGCGCACCGTGGAAGGCTTCTACCGCACGCGCCCCGGCATCGAACAGGCCATCGCGCGCGGTGTCGCCTATGCACCCTACGCGGACCTGGTGTGGTGCGAAACCTCGAAGCCCGACATCGAACAGGCGCGCCGTTTTGCAGATGCCGTGCACGCGAAATATCCGGGCAAGTTGCTGGCCTACAACTGTTCGCCCAGTTTCAACTGGAAGCAGAACCTCGATGAGGCGACCATCGCGACGTTCCAGCGGCAACTCGCGGCGATGGGCTACAAGTTCCAGTTCATCACGCTGGCCGGCTTCCACGCGCTCAACCATTCGATGTTCCAGCTGGCGCGCGGTTACCGCGAACGGCAGATGGCGGCGTACGTGGAATTGCAGGAAGCGGAGTTCGCCGCCGAGAAAGACGGCTACAGCGCGGTGCGCCACCAGCGCGAAGTCGGCGCGGGTTACTTCGATGCGGTCAACCGGGCCATCGCCGGCGGCCGTTCGTCGCTGTCGGCGCTGGAAGGTTCGACGGAACAGGCGCAGTTCCGGCGTGGCGCCGCCTGAAATTTTTCACGCATCAGCACTGGGCAGCCGGGGGCGCCAATGCGCCCCCGTGCTTGTGGGCGGTTCGCGTGCGCGCTAACTTGACGCTTCCACGATTGCCGGGGAGTGACGATGAACCTTCGCCTTGCCGTCTGCGCGCTCGCGCTGGCCGCCGCATCGGGAACCGCCATGGCCGCGCAACACCCTTTCAACGCACACGATCTGGCGATGATGGATCGTGTATCCGATCCGCACCTGTCGCCGGACGGCAACGAAGTCGCCTTCACGGTACGCAGCACCGACTGGGACGCCAACAAGGGTGTCAACAGTGTGTGGCTGCTCGATCTTTCGAAAAAAAGCGCCGAGCCGCGCCGCGTAACCGATCCGAAATTGAACGCCAACAGCCCCGCGTTCTCGCCCGATGGCAAGACGCTTTACTTCCTCGCCACCGACAAGGATTCGACGCAGTTGTGGTCCGCGCCGGTCGCGGGTGGCGAACCCGCGCAGGTGACGCACCTGCCGCTGGACGTGGACAATTTCAAGCTGTCGCCCGACGGCAGGTCGCTGCTGTTCTCCGCGCAGATGTTCGAGGAGTGCACCACGCTCGAATGCACCCGCGACAAGCTTGAGGCGCAGAAGAACGTCAAGGCCACCGGACGCCTGTACCACCGTCTGTTCGTGCGGCATTGGGATGAATGGTCCGATCATCGCCGCGGGCAGTTGTTCGTGATGCCGCTGGATGCCTCGGCCAAGCCGGTGCTGGTGACCAGGGGCATCGATGGCGACGTGCCTTCCAAGCCCGACGGCGGCAACACCGACTACGCATTCTCGCCCGATGGCAAGACGGTGTATTTCGACGTACGCATCGCGGGCCAGACCGAGGCGTGGTCCACCAATTTCGACGTGTACTCGGTGCCGGCCGACGGCTCTGCCGCGCCGAAAAACCTGACCGCCGCGAACAAGGCCTGGGATGCGTTCCCGCTGCCCTCGCAGGACGGCAAGACGCTTTATTACCTCGCGATGAAGGTGCCGGGCTTCGAGGCCGACCGCTTCGGCATCATGGCGCTGGATCTCGCGACGGGAGCCACCCGTGAAATCGATCCGGGCTGGGATCGTTCGGCCGGGCCGCTGGAACTCTCGACCGATGGCAAGACGCTTTACACCACCGTT
>DATFGL010000103.1:0-7287 GCA_035249465.1 Rhodanobacteraceae bacterium
GTGGTGGAGGCGGGGGGAATCGAACCCCCGTCCGAAGGCGCTCCGCGCCCGGCGCTACATGCTTAGTCCAGCGTTCAATCTCGTCCCGAAGCAGCACGCTGGACAAAGCGCACTGCGGAACCAGCAGGTTTTGTTTTAGCAAATGGTCGACCGGCGGCAACCATCAGCGATCCCGTGATGATGACCCTACATCCACGAGCACGAGCACAAGTGGGTTCGGGGCTTACGCCTTAAGCGGCGAGAGCGTAGACGTCGTCGTTGGCGTCTGATTGTTTGCCACCGGATTAACGAGGAAGATGACGCCCTCGGCATGCTCCAGGCTACTTCACAGCCCCCGTCGAAGCCAGGTCGCCCCCCGGGGAAGGCAATGATGTGGGCGCGGGTGCGGGAAATCAATCGCCGCGGCTGGCATCATGCGGGATTCGTTCATTGCATGAGTCGTGGTTTCACATGGGCAACATTGTCTGGTTGGCGTCCTATCCCAAATCCGGCAATACATGGCTGCGCGCGTTCCTGGCCAACCTGGTTGCGAATCGCGCCGATCCGCTGCGGCCGGATGAATGGATTGCATACGCGGACGATGAGGCCGAGCCGGAACGCTTCGGTGAACTGGCCGGACGGCCAAGTCACGAACTGACGCTGGACGAAATTGCCGTATTGCGGCCACGGGTGCATGCGCTGATCGCACAACGCGCGCGAGGCACGCGATTCGTGAAGTCGCACAACATGTCCGGGAGCTTTGACGGGGAGCCGCTTTACAACTGGCAAGTCAGTGCCGGTGCGATATACATGGTGCGCAACCCTCTCGACGTCGCAGTCAGCATGTCGCATCATTTCGGGCTGGGGATCGACGAGTCGATCGAGAGGCTGGGCAATCCACAGGTCGCAACCGCGAACGACGCACTTTTCGTGAGCCAGATGCTGGGTTCCTGGTCGTTGCACGTGCAGGGCTGGGCCGACGTGGCCGAACGCGCGCCGGGCAAGGTGATTGTGCTGCGTTACGAGGATTTGCTGGAAAAACCCGCGAAGTATTTGGCGAAGGCCGCCAAGCTGATCGGATTGGGCAACGACAAGACGCGCATCGAGCGCGCGGTGAAACACACCTCGTTCCAGACCTTGTCTTCGCTTGAACGGAAGCACGGCTTCGTGGAAGCGGTGGATGAAAAGACGCGGTTCTTCTTCAGGGGCCGTGCCAACCAGTGGCGCGAGGCGTTGAGCCGCGAACAGGTGCAGCGCATCGTGGATACGCACCGCGAGCAGATGCAGCGCTTCAAATACGTGCCGGCGGGGTATTGAGGGCAGCCGCATCGGTTCGAGTGTTTTCCCTCTCCCGTCGAGCGGAGAAAGGAGAAGCAAACAACTCAACCCGCCTCCTGATTCGCGCTGGCGTACAACAGAACCAACCCGTCATTTCGGGGCAGCCCGCGCCGTTTGCCGGCAGAACCAGAAATCGGTGTCGCGACGCGTAGAACCCGCAAACCGATTCCGGGTTCCATGGTCGATGGAGCCGGCGATGGCCCCGGAATGACAACGTTTCTGGTCCCTCGCAAATATGCGGCACGTTGAAGATCGACGCTAAGCGGGGCCCGCCTTGTTGTGCGCGCGCAGCGTGCGCTGTTTCTCGATGTTCCACTCGCGCTCTTTTTCGGTCGCGCGCTTGTCGTGCGCCTGCTTGCCGTGCGCAATGCCGATTTCCACCTTGGCGCGATTCTGCTTCCAGTACATCGCTAGCGGCACCAGCGTCAGGCCTTTGCGTTCGACGGCGCCGATCAGCTTGTCGATCTCGGCGCGGTGCAGCAGCAGCTTGCGGGTGCGACGGTCTTCGGCGATCACGTGGGTGGACGCCGACAGCAGAGGCGGGATCGATGCGCCGAACAGGAACAGTTCGCCGCCTTTCACCAGCGCGTACGCGTCGGTGAGATTGACGCGTCCCGCGCGCAGGCTTTTCACTTCCCAGCCTTGCAACGCGATGCCGGCTTCGTAGCGTTCGTCGATGTGGTACTCGTGGCGCGCGCGTTTGTTGAGCGCGATGGTCGACGAACCCTTGCCGTCCTTGTCTTTCTTCTTGGCCATGCTCGTTACAATGGATTGGTTTCCGTCCCTGGCTTTGGGTCCCGGCCAGTCCGTGATCGGGGTGACGCAATAAGGAGAGACGCTTGCAGATCCATCGCCAGGCGCTGGTGCGCTTCACGCCGGAGCAGATGTTCGACCTCGTCAGTGAAGTTGAAGCTTACCCGAGGCGTTTCCCGTGGTGTCTCGGGGCTTCGGTATCCGAGCACGATGGCCAGCATCTGGTCGCGCGGCTCGATCTGCGCTTTGCAGGGATCACCCAGCATTTTTCCACCCGCAACACGCTCGATCGCCCGCACAGCATCAGCATGCAATTCGTGGACGGTCCCTTCGATTGGCTGCATGGGGTGTGGCAGTTCACGTCGCTCGGCGGTGATTCGCCCTCATCCGGCCCCGCGGGCTGCAAAGTCGCACTGGATCTTGACTTCGAAGTCAGCAACCGCTTGACCGGATTCGCCTTCAAGCTGGGCTTCCAGAAACTCGCCGACCGCATGGTGGACGATTTCTGCACGGAGGCGAAACGCACGTATGCCTGATGCTTCGCGGATCGCGGTGTCGGTGGTCCATGCCGGACCGGGCCGCGCGTTCAGCGCGGATCTGATTTTGCCCGGCGGTGCCACGGTTGCAGATGCGATTGCGGAATCGGGCATCCACGAAGCCTCGCCTGATGTGGAAATCCGGGCGGACCGCGTCGGCATTTTTGCCCGCAAGGTATCACTCGACACGGTGTTGCACGACGGCGACCGGGTGGAGATCTACCGACCGCTCAAGGTCGACCCGAAGGTGGCGCGCAGGTTGCGGGCGAAGCGCGTCCCGTCCGCAAAAGGTTGCGGATGAACGCCCACCGCAAACCGCGATCAGCCACCACTATCCCCGCCGCCCTGTTGCTGTTTCTTCTCCAGGTCCTTCACTTCCTGCTTGGTCAGGTTGGTCGGATACAGCGGACCGTACTTGTGGCTTTCCTGCAGCAGTTCCTGCGGCGTTTCCTTCATGTAGTTGCCGTCGGTGCGCACCAGGGTGTCGTTGTCGAAGTAAAGCGTCAGCGTGCGTTCCTTGACGGCGCCGCCGCGGCGCTGCATGGTCGCGACGTAGTTCCACTGGTTCGCATTGAACGGACTGACCACCGAAGGCGAGCCCAGCAGCGCGACGACCTGCTGCTTGGTCAGGCCGGGCTTCAGTTCACTGACGTTCTTGCCGATCAGCAAGTTGCCCTGTTGGACGTCGGGCTTGTAGACCGCGTGGCATGCGCCGAGCGCGAACACGCTGGCGCCGGCGAGCAGGAGGGTGGGGATCGTCTTGCGCATCGTCATGGGTCGGGCGGCGGACTGCAAATGATACACTAGCGGGGTACCTGGCCAGATCGTCAGACACCACGCCGCCACCGGAGTTCAGGTATGGAAACGCAGAATCTGCGCAACGCGGGGTTGAAGGTGACCCATCCGCGCATCCGTGTGCTGGAAATCCTTGAACACAGCCACGACCATCTGACCGCCGAAAACATCTACAAGCTGCTGCTCGAGGAGTCCGAGGACATCGGGCTGGCCACGGTTTACCGCGTGCTCACCCAGTTCGAGGCGGCCGGCCTGGCGATCAAGCACAACTTCGAGGGCGGCCAAGCGGTCTATGAGCTCGACCGCGGCCAGCACCACGACCACATGATCGACGTGACCACCGGCAAGGTCATCGAATTCGTGAACGAAGACATCGAGAAACTCCAGCGCGAGATCGCCGCGAAGCACGGCTACGAGATTGCCGATCATTCGCTGGTGCTGTACGTGCGGCCGAAGAAAAAGAAGTAGCCGCGCTGTACGGGGTCATTGGATGCGCATCAGCAGCGTCCGGAAGCGCGGATTGTCGCGCAGCGACTCGAGTTCGCTGTCGTGTTCCATCCATGCGCGGTCGCCCCAGCCCAGCCGGACGGCTTGTTCCAGCAGGTCGAGGGCGCGGTCGGTTTCGCCCTGCATGGCGTAGAAGCACGCTCCGTTGTAGAGCACGACCGGTTCGTCGCGTCCCTGGACCAGGGCCTGTTCCGCCATCGCGAGGGCCTTTTGTTTCTCGCCCACTTGGTAGAGGTTGTTGGCGCCGATCTGCAGCGCACGGGTGTCATGCGGGTTCAGCTTGAGGTGGCGCTCGACCGTATTCAGCAACCCGAGCCGCGTTTTCATCTCGTCCTGCTTCTCTCCGAGCGATGCATAGGCCTGCGCGAGGAAGACCGGTGCCTGGTAATCGGCGGGATTGACTTCCATGGCCTTGTGATAGAGACGTGCCGCCTTTTCGTAGTCGCCGGCCGAGGAGCAGGCCAGCCCGTAGTAGTAATAAGCCTCGAACAGGTTGGCATTCAGGCTGATCGCCGCATCGAACTCCTGCTGCGCGTCGGCATAATTCTCGCTGATGAACAACGCCAGCCCGCGCGAGGCATGCGCTTCCGCCGAATCCGCATCCAGCGCCAAAGCCTGCTCGCTGGCTCTATTGGCGCGCGTGGCGTTTTCGGCGCTGGCTTCGGCGTAGCGGTACAGCATCGAATAGGCGTCCGCCATGCCGGCGTAGGCCAGCGCGTATTTGGAGTCGACGGCGATTGCCTGTTCGTACATGCGGATGGCGTGTTCGTAGTCGCGGCGCGCCATCGAGTACATGTAGCTGCGGCCGCGCAGGTAATAGTCGTAGGCCTCGGGATCGGAGGTCGCGACGAATTGCATCGCGCGCCGCTCCTTGGGCGTCAGCGTCACCTGCAATGCCTTGACGATGCTGTGTGCGATGTCGTCCTGGATCGCGAACACGTCCTTCATCTCGCGGTCGTAGGTTTCCGACCACAGGTGGGTATCGCTGCCGGCATCGATCAACTGCGCGGTGATGCGTACCCGGTCGCCGGCGCGCCGGACGCTGCCTTCCAGCACCGTGCCCACGTTCAGTTCCCTGGCGACCGCCGGGATGCTCGCTACCTTGCCCTTGAACGCGAACGCGGAGGTCCGCGAAGCCACTTTCAATTGCGGCAGCTTGCAAAGCAGGTTCAGGATTTCCTCGGAAATGCCGTCGCTGAAGTATTCGTTGTCGGAGGCGCCGCTCATGTTGACGAACGGCAACACCGCGATGCTGTGGTGGCCCGGGGTTGGCTGGGCTGTGGGTCGGGGCGGTGTCTCGGGGCGGGATTTCGTCGACGCCCCTGTTGCATTTGCGGAAGGTTCCGCGGCGGGGTTGTTGGGCGCCGGGATCGCCGTGACATCCACGGCCGGCAGCGGCGGCGATGGCGGATCGGCGGCCAGGGTCCGCGTTGCGCCGTTCGGGCCGAGATCGAACAGCCAGGCCATGACGACCGCGACGGGGAATCCCAGGACCACCAGCGCGATCACGAACGTGACCGTCCAGCCCGGCAGGTTCAGGCCGGGCAGCATGGTCGCCGCGACTTCGATGATCACCCAGCCCACGATCACGTAGACCACGACGACGCGGATCACGCGGCGGCGACGCAGTTCCGACCAGAGCTTCTCGAAGGAGAATGCTTGCGACGAGTCCGGCATGTTGCCCCCGCGGCTCTTGCTGGCACGAGCATACCGCAACCCGGACGCAGCGTCAGACCAAGGCCGGTGTGACAGACCCCGGGCAAGTCCGGTCACGGAACCTGGGCTTTTTCCAGCATGCGCTTCGCGTGCGCGCGGGCCTCCTTGTCGATCTCGACGCCACCCAGCATGCGCGCGAGTTCCTCGTTGCGGCCTTTCGCATCCAGCACATCGATGTGCGTGCGCGTGGCCTTGCCGTCCGCCGACTTGGCAACCGACAGGTGCGCGTGCCCCTGCGCCGCGACCTGCGGCAGGTGCGTGACGCACAACACCTGGCAGCGTGAACCGAGCGCGCGCAGCTTGGCGCCCACGGTTTCCGCGACGGCGCCGCCGATGCCGGCGTCCACCTCGTCGAACACCATCGTGCCGACGTTGTCCGCGCCCAGCGCCGCGACTTCGATGGCCAAGCCGATGCGGGAAAGTTCGCCGCCGGACGCCACTTTGCGCAGCGCGCGCGGCGGCATGCCGGGGTTGGCGCTGACCGTGAATTCGCAACGCTCGCGGCCTTGCGGATCGGGCTCGCCGGAGAATTGCGGCAGGAGGTCCACGGCGAACGACCCGCCCGCCATGCCCAATTCGTCCATCAGCGACGTGATCGCTTTGCCGAGTGTTTTCGCCGCCGTCGTGCGCCGCTTCGACAGCGCGCTGGCGGCCGCGCCGTAGTCGGCAAAGCACTGCTTGCGTTCGGCGGCCAGTTTGGCCAGGGCTTCGCCGGCGCCTTCCAGTGATTGCAGTTCGCCGCGCAGGGTCGCGGCGTGCGCGTGCAATTCCGCGGCCGGCATGTGATGGCGCCGCGAAAGATCGTGCAGGGCGGAAAGGTGTGCATCCACCTCGGCATAGCGTTCGGGGTCGAGATCGAGATCCTGCGCGTAACGCGACAGCGAATCGGACGCTTCGCCCAACTGGATGCGCGCGCCATCCAGCATGTCTGCGGCGGCCTGCAGGGAAGGATCGAGTTCGGCCAGTTTCCCCAGTTCGGAATGAGCGCGAGCAGCAATGCGCGTGGCCGCGAATTCACCATCGCCGTCGAGCAGTTCGGACAGTCCGGACGCACCTTCGGCGAGCCTGCCCGCGTTGGCGAGGCGCTTGTGCTGCGTTTCCAGCTCGGCAAGGGCGTCGGCAGGCAAGGCCCAGCGTTCCAGCTCGCCCACTTCGTGGCGCAACAGTTCGATGCGCGCGCCGCGATCGTCGCCGCCGGAGAGTTCGCGTTCGCGCGCGACGATGTCGCGGTGCCGCAGCGCGAGGTCGCGTGTCCTGGCGACGGTGCCTTGGTTGCCGCCGAAGGCATCCAGCATCTGCAATTGCTGGGTGCGGTCCAGCAGTGCCTGGTGTTCGTGCTGGCCGTGGATTTCGACCAGCGACGCGGCCAGCTCCGACAATTGCGCCAGCGATGCCGCGCGGCCGTTGATCCACGTGCGCGAACCGCCTTCGGCCGCGATGACGCGGCGCACACGGCAGGCACCGTCGTCGTCCAGTGCCTGTTCGGCCAGCCACGTGCGTGCGCTGGCCGCATCGGACAACTCGAATTCGGCCGCAAGCTCGGCGCGTTCGCAGCCGCTGCGCACCATGCCCGCATCCGCACGGGTGCCGGACAGCAGCAGCAGCGCATCCACCAGCAGCGATTTGCCTGCGCCGGTTTCGCCGGTGACCACGGTAAGCCCGT
>DATFGL010000104.1:0-12809 GCA_035249465.1 Rhodanobacteraceae bacterium
TGGCGCTCCCTGCGGGACTCGAACCCGCGTTAC
The DNA here is from genome assembly GCA_035249465.1 of Rhodanobacteraceae bacterium. Taxonomy (GTDB): domain Bacteria; phylum Pseudomonadota; class Gammaproteobacteria; order Xanthomonadales; family Rhodanobacteraceae; genus 66-474. Next base: position 34 of record DATFGL010000104.1, read on the forward strand.
CGCCGTGAGAGGGCGATGTCCTGGGCCACTAGACGAAGGGAGCGTGGCGCCGCGCAGCGCGCTAGTATAACGGACTTCGTGCCGCGCATTCGCGGCACGCCCTTCGCACGGATGTTTCCAGTTGAGTTCCGATTCGCCCACCTCCGGCCATGTCCAGCCCGTGCCGCGCGTCATACCGCGCGAGCAACACAACGTGTCCCGCAAGCAGATCAGCCGTGGTGCGTTGAAGGTGCTGTACGGACTCAAGGACGCGGGGTTTCGTGCGTGCCTGGTGGGCGGCGCGGTGCGCGACCTGTTGCTGGGGCGCCAACCCAAGGACTTCGACGTGGCCACCGACGCCACGCCCGAGGATGTGAAGAAGCTGTTTCGCAATTGCCGGTTGATCGGGCGGCGGTTCCGGTTGGCGCACGTGATCTTCGGACCCGAGATCGTCGAAGTCGCGACGTTCCGCGGCACCGGTGAAGGCGATGCCGGCGAGGATCGCCATGTGGTCGACGGGCGCATCCTGCGTGACAACGTCTGGGGCAGCATCGAGGAAGATGCATTGCGCCGCGATTTTCGCGTCAACGCGCTCTACTACGACATCGCCGATTTCAGTGTGATCGATTACGTTGGCGGCATCGCGGATCTCGAACAGAAGCGCCTGCGCCTGATCGGCGATCCGGCTACGCGTTATCGCGAAGACCCGGTGCGCATGCTGCGTGCTGCGCGGTTGGCGGCGAAGCTGGATTTCGTGATCGATGCGGAAGCCGCGGCGCCACTGCATGAACTCGGGCATCTGCTGGCGGATGCGCCATCCGCGCGGCTTTTCGACGAATGCCAGAAGATGTTTCTCGCGGGTTACGGCCTCACGAGTTTCCGCATGCTGGTGAAGTACGACCTGCTGCGCCATCTATTTCCCGGCACGGTGCGCGCGTTGGCACAGGACAAATCCGGCGCGCTGCTGGCCCTGATCGAGCGTGGTCTCGCCGGAACCGACGCCCGCGTCGCCGACGGTCGTCCGGTGACCCCGGCGTTCCTGTTTGCGGTGCTGTTGTGGGGCGAAGTGGCGGCGCTGGCGGCGAAGTTGCACGCCGAAGGTACGGTGCAATCGCTGGCGTGGCAGCGCGCCGCGCACCGGGTGATGGCCGAACAGGGCAAGCGCGTGGCCATCCCGCGCCGTTTCGGCTACACCATCGAGGACATCTGGGCGCTGCAGCCCCGGTTCGCCGAACGCACCCGCAAGCGCGTGTTCCGCCTGATGGCGCACCCGCGCTTTCGCGCCGCCTACGATTTCCTGCTGCTGCGCGCCGGCGAGTCGGACGCGCTGCGCGAGTCCGGTGCGTGGTGGACGGAAATCCAGACGTTGCCGCCCGATCGGGTTTCCGAGCAGCTGGCACCCAAAACGGCCACCGCCGCCACGGATGAGAAACCCGCCGGCAGCGGGCGCCGCCGCCGTCGCGGCGGCCGGCGGCGGAAGGCCGCAGTGCCGGAATCCGATTCGCCGGAATGACGCATGGCTGAAACCGTTACCGCCTGCGTGGCATTGGGAAGCAATCTCGGTGATCCGCTCGTGCAGGTGGGGCACGGGTTCGCGGCGCTCGCGGCGTTGCCGCACACGATCCTGCGCGCGTGTTCACGGTTGTATCGTACGCCGCCGTGGGGTGTGGTCGATCAACCCGATTTCGTCAACGCCGCGGCACGGCTGGATACCACGCTGGCGCCGCGCGAACTGCTCGACGCGCTGCTTGCCATCGAAGCCAGCGCAGGCCGCGTGCGCGGGGCACGCAACGGTCCGCGAACCCTCGATCTCGACCTGCTGCTGTACGGCGACCGGGCCATCAATGAACCCGATCTTGTGGTGCCGCATCCCGGCGTGCACGAGCGCGCGTTCGTGCTGCTGCCGCTGGCTGACGTCGCACCCGATTTCGAGGTGCCGGGGCATGGCCTTGTACGCGACCTTCTGGCGCGCGTCGATGCGAGCGGTTGTGTTGTGATTGATTGCGATCATCCCTGATCGCTGCTTTGCCGGCCGGCAGTGCGAGAATGGAAAAAATCGACAGTCGAAGCACCAGAACGGCCTTGGAGCTGCCTTCCATGGCCGAGAGCTCCGTGGTCTGACTTTTCACAAAAGCCCGCTCCAATATACTTTTCTGATGTTCAAGATCCATCGTGACATCGCGGGGCCGTGCCTGGCTCCGGACGGCAGCGTGCTCGCGATCGGCGCGTTCGATGGCCTGCATCGCGGCCACGCCGCGCTGCTTGCGAGGGTGCGCGAACGCGCGACGAAGCGCGGCCTCGTCGCGGCGGCGGTGACTTTCGAGCCCCTGCCGCGCAGTTATTTTTCACCCGCGCCCTTGAAGCGGCTTTCGTCGGTGCGAGAAAAGTTGTGCGGGTTCGCGGAAGCGAGCGTCGAGACATTGTTGCTGTTGCGCTTCAACGCCGCGCTGGTGGGCATGAGCGCGGAAGATTTCGTGCGCGACGTGCTGGTCGCGCGGATGGGTGCGCGTGAAATCTGGGTGGGCGCCGATTTCCGTTTCGGCCACAACCGCGTGGGCGACGTGGCACTCCTCGAGGCCATGCAGGGCGAAGGCGGTTACGAAGTGCGCGTGCTGGATGCGGTGTCGAACGGCGACGGCGAACGCGTGTCGGCGTCGCGCGTTCGCGGCGCGCTGACGTCCGGCGATTTCGCGCATGCGGCCGAGTTGCTGGGCCGCCGCTTCAGCATCGGCGGCCGCGTGGTGCGCGGTCAGCGCATGGGCCACAAGCTCGGCTATCCCACCGCGAACATCCGGTTGGGCAAGCGCGTGTCGCCGGTGTCCGGCATCTTCGCGGTACGCGTACGCGCCGGGGACAAGGGGTGGCCGGGCGTGGCCAGCCTGGGCGTGCGCCCCACGATTGCAGGTGGCGGCGAGCCCTTGTTGGAAGCGCACTTGTTCGACTTCGACCGCGATCTCTACGGCCGGCGCATCGAGGTCGAGTTCGTCGCCAAGTTGCGCGACGAGCAGAAATTCGTCGGTCTGGATGCGCTGCGCGCGCAGATGGATCGGGATGCCGCGGAAGCGCGGCGCATTCTTGCCGACACACCAGATTTTTCCGGAGCCCTCGCGTGAGCCGCGACTACAAGCAAACCATCAACCTTCCGCAAACCGCGTTCGCGATGAAGGCCGACCTGGCCAGGCGCGAACCCGCGATGCTGGCCGACTGGGAAGGCACGCAGCGTTATGCCGAGCTGCAAAAGCGCACCAGCAAGCGCGCGCACGCTTTCATCCTGCACGATGGTCCACCCTATGCGAACGGCAAGATCCACCTCGGCCATGCGGTCAACAAGATCCTGAAGGACATCGTGGTGCGTTCGAAGCTGATGGCGGGCTTCCGCTCGCCGTACGTGCCGGGCTGGGATTGCCACGGCCTGCCGATCGAGATCGCGGTCGAGAAGAAGTACGGCAAGGTTGGCCACAAGATCGACGCAGAAAGTTTCCGCCAGCACTGCCGTGATTACGCAGCCCAGCAGATCGACTTGCAGCGCAAGGATTTCAAGCGGCTCGGTGTATTGGGCGACTGGGAGCATCCGTACCGCACGATGGATTTCGAGTACGAGGCCGACATCCTGCGCGCGCTCGCGGGCGTGTACGCGAACGGTCACGTCACGCGCGGCTTCAAGCCGGTGCACTGGTGCTTCGATTGCGGCTCCGCACTGGCCGAAGCCGAGATCGAATACCAGGACAAGCAGTCGCCGGCGATCGACGTCGCCTATGACGCGCTCGACCCGAAAGCGCTGGCTGCCCGGTTCGGCGCGACCATCGTTGACGACATGACAATGGTCTCCGTGCCGATCTGGACCACCACGCCATGGACGTTGCCGGCCAGCATGGCGGTGACGCTGGGGCCGGAACTGGATTACGTGCTGGTCGAAGGCCCGGCGCGCAACGGCAAGCGCGTGCTGCTGGTGCTGGCCGAAGCCCTCGCGGACAGGGCGCTGGCGCGTTACGGCATCGAACACGCGGACGTACTCGGACGCGCGAAAGGTGCGGCGCTGGAGAACCTGCGCCTCAAGCACCCGTTCTACGATCGCGAAATCCCGCTGCTCCTGGGCGATCACGTTTCGGCCGAAGACGGCACCGGCGCCGTGCACACCGCGCCCGGACACGGCGCCGACGACTTCACGGTCGGTCAGCAGTACGGCCTCGTCGCCGCGACCCCGGCCAATGTGCTGAATCCGGTCGGGCCGAACGGCGTGTACCTGCCGGGCACACCGATCTTCGAGGGTCAGCACATCTGGAAGGCCAATGACGCGATCATCGAATTGCTGCGCAAACGCGGCGTGCTGCTGGCGGCGGCGAAGATCACGCACAGCTATCCGCACTGCTGGCGCCACCACACGCCGATCGCATTCCGCACCACGCCGCAATGGTTCATCGCGATGGATGCGCAGGGCCTGCGCGCGAGCGCGCTGCACGCGATCCACAACGACGTGAAGTTCTACCCCGCGTGGGGCGAGGAACGCATCAACAATATGGTGGAAGGCCGTCCGGATTGGTGCATCAGCCGCCAGCGCACCTGGGGCGTGCCGATCGCATTGGCCGTGCACAAGGTCACGGGCGAACCGCATCCGCGCAGCCCCGAGTTGCTGGAACAGATCGCGCAGCGCGTCGAGAAGGATGGCGTGGATGCGTGGTACGGACTGGATCTCGAGGGTTTGTTGGGAGAGGAAGCGAAAGACTACGACAAGGTCCACGACATCCTGGACGTGTGGTTCGATTCGGGCGTCACGCATTTCTGCGTGCTGGACCAGCGGCCGGAATTGCATCGCAACGCGGGCGACCAAGTGATGTACCTGGAAGGCTCCGACCAGCACCGCGGCTGGTTCCAGTCTTCGCTGCTGACCAGTTGCGCGATGCACGGCCGCGCGCCGTTCGACGAGGTGCTCACCCACGGCTTCACCGTCGATGCGCAGGGCCGCAAGATGTCGAAGTCGCTCGGCAATGGCATCGAACCGCAGGACGTGATGAGTCGCTACGGCGCCGACATCCTGCGCCTGTGGATCGCATCGGCCGATTACCGCAACGAGATGGCCCTGTCCGACGAAATCCTGAAGCGTGTCGCCGACAGCTATCGCCGCATCCGCAACACCTGCCGATTCCTGCTCGGCAATCTCGACGGTTTCGATCCGGCGCGCGACCTGCTGGCGGTCGATCGCTGCCTGCTGCTCGACCAGTGGGCGATCCGCAGCGCGCGCGACGTGCAAGACGCGGTGGTCGCCGCCTACGCACGCTACGACTTCCCGGAAGTCGTGCAGCGCCTGCAGAACTTCTGCACCAACGAGATGGGCGCGCTGTACCTCGACATCACCAAGGATCGCCTGTACACGATGCCGACGGCAAGCCACGGCCGGCGCAGCGCGCAGTCCGCGATGTTCCGCATCCTCGAAGCGATGGTGCGCTGGCTGGCGCCGCTGTTCGCGTTCACGTCGGAAGAAATCTGGCAGGCGATGCCGCGCCAGATGCACATGCCCACCGAAATCCGCGGCGGCTTCACCGCGCGCGATGTCGCGGTGTTGTACGAAACCTGGTACCAGGGCCTGCGCGAAACCCAGAACAGCCCGGACCAGCGCCGTTGGTGGAGCGATCTGCTGGCGATCCGCGAAACCGCCGGGCGCGTGCTGGAGGGCATGCGCAAGGACGGCAAGATCGGCTCGTCGCTCGACGCGACGCTCACGCTGCACGCCGATCCGGCCGTCGTCGAGCGCTACAAGCACGTTGCCGACGAGCTGCGTTTCTTCTTCATCGTGTCGGATTTGCGCCTCGACGTGGGCGAGGCGCCGGCCAACGCCGTGCTGACCGAACTCGAAGGCGCCAACGTGTTGGTGTCGGCGGCCGTGAGCGCGGCACCCAAGTGCGTGCGTTGCTGGCACCATCGCGAGGACGTAGGCCGGCACGCCGACCATCCGGAATTGTGCGGCCGTTGCGTCGAGAATGTCGAGGCGTTCGAGGGCAGGGGAGAGGGGGAACATCGTCGTTGGTTTTGAGTAGTAAGCTGTAGCGGGGACTCGACTGCAGGGGAGCGACATGAAGCTTGCACTGCGTGGCATGGTGGGGGTTTTGCTGTGCGTGTTCGCCGTTGCTGCATTGGCAGCGGATCCTGTGTCGTTCACCGATCTTGCGCGGCATGCGCGCTACAAGATGGTGAAGATCTCCCCCGATGGCACGCACATCGCCGCGACGTCGGTGCTCGACAATGGCCAGACCGTCCTGACGCTGATCAACCTGGTTACCAAGAAGGGCGTCAATATCACGCCGCGCGAAGGCGACGATGTGCTGGATTTCTGGTGGGCGTCGTCAGAGTACGTGGTCTACACCGAGGCCCTGCATCAAGGCGGCTGGGACATCCCTGTCGCGACCGGCGAGTTGTACAGCGTGGAGGCCGATGGCGGCAGCCCGACGATGCTGTACGGCTACCGGATGGACACCATGCAGACCGGAAGCAACATCCGGCACGCCACGGCCGAGAACGGCACCGCGCAATTCCTGTCGCGCATCGACGGCGACCCCGACCATCTTCTCGCGACGGTGACCAGCTGGGACGCATCCGGTTCGGCTGGCGCCCTCTCCGCCGTCTACCGCATGGACGTGCGCAATGGCGACAAGGTCCGCGTTGCCGGCGCACCGATGCGGGAGGCGTCCTTCCTGGCCGACCATCACGGTCATGTCCGGCTCGCGGTGGGCGACGACTTGCAGGGCAACCGCCTGATCTACATCCGGCCTCCCGAGGGCGGTGATTGGGAGCCTCTGGTGCAGGCCGGGAATGATCGCGATTGGCCGATCGCATTCAGCGCCGACGACAAGACGGTCTGGTTCCAGTGTCCGGGTGCGCCGGGGTTCGGCATCTGCAAGTTCGATCCGGCCACGCGTACGATGACCCACGCGTGGAGCAATCCGCACGTCGAGGCCACGGGTCTGGCGCAAGGTTTGGCCAATGATTCGGTAATCGGCGTCGAGTTCACCGACGGCCGCCCGGCCGTTTCGGTGTTCGACAACCAGGCGTCCGGCGTGAAGGCGTTGGTCGAGTTGATGCAGCAATACCCGGGCGAGGACGTGGATTTCGTGTCCGGCACCGACGACGGCAGCAAGGCCATCGCGCTGGTGGAAGCCGACGTCGATCCCGGCACGTTCTTCCTGTACGACCGCGCCACGGACAAGTTCACTCCGCTGTTGCAGCGTGCGGCCTGGATCGATCCGAACCAGCTCGGCCGCTCGGAGCCATTCACCTTCAGGACGCGCGATGGCTTGAGTGAACAGGGTTATGTCACCTACCCGCCCGGCAAGGACAACGCGAAAAACCTGCCGACGGTGGTGTTCGTGCACGGCGGCCCGTACGGCATCCGCGACTGGTGGGAATACGATCCCTACGTGCAGGCGATGGCGACGCGCGGCTATGCGGTGCTGCAGGTGAACTATCGCGGTTCCGGCGGCTACGGCTTCGACTTCGAGAAGGCTGGCTGGAACCAGTGGGGCGGCAAGATGCAGGACGACGTTACCGATGCCACCCGCTGGGCGATCGCGAAGGGCATCGCCGATCCGCACCGCATCTGCATCTACGGCGGCAGTTACGGTGGCTACGCGGCGCTGGAAGGTGCGGTGTCGGTGCCCGAGCTCTACAGGTGCGCGATCGGCTACGTCGGCGTCTACAACCTGCCGGAGATGCTGTCGCGCCGGGATTCCGCGCAGACGCTCTACAGCGAGCGCTACTGGCAGCGCACGGTGGGCACGGATGAAACGACGCTGGCGCAGCATTCGCCTGTCTACCAACTGGGCAACCTCAAGGCGAAAGTGATGCTGGTCGTGGGTGGCCGCGACACCATCGTGTTGCCCTCGCAAGGCCAGGAAATGCACATGACAATGCTGAAGCGCAAGATCCCCCACGAATGGCTGTACAAGCCCGACGAATGGCACGGCTTTTACGATGAGAAAAACATTGCCGAGCTGTTCCGGAAAGTGGATGCGTTCCTGGATGCGAACATCGGGCCGGGCGCCGGCTCATCGGCGAGTCCCACAACGGCTGTGCCGGCGCATGCAGCGGCCCATTGAGTTCATATCCATCAACTGCCTTCACAGGCAGGCGTCAATAATCGTGCGGCTCGCCGCACTGGTTCTGTTGCTGCTGCCTGCCTGTGGTGTCGCGGCGGCCCCGGTTTCGTTCGCCGATCTCGCGCAACACCCGCGTTACCAAGCGGTCAAGATCTCGCCCGATGGCCGGTATGTCGCAGCGACGGCCGTGGTCAGGGATCGCACGATGTTGTCAGTGGTCAGGTTGGCCGATCTGAAGGGGTATAACCTTGAGCCGCATGACAATGCGGATGTAGTCGATTTCTGGTGGGTGTCGCCAACCCGCATCATCTACACGCAGGGTGTTAGGGACAGCAATTTCGACGTACCGCTCGCGGATGGCCAGCTTTTCGGGGTCAATGCGGATGGTGGCGGCCGGGATCTGTTGTACGGTTACGGTTCCTACAATCCGTACTACGGAACGGCCGATCTCATTTCCACCATACCGGGCGATCCTGGACACGTCCTGGTTGCGGTTGCGAACGTGGATGCGGCCACACCGGACGGTGTGTTGCCGCTGGTGGAGAAGATGAGCGTCACCAGCGGGCAGATGACGAAGGTCATGACTGCGCCGGCCCGCAATGTCGGCTTCATCGCGGATCACGCGGGCCATGTCCGCTTTGCGTATGGCGTGGACAATGAAGACAACATCAGGGTTTATATCCATCCCGCTGGAGAAGGCGATTGGCAGTTGCTGTCTGAACTCGGTGCCCGTCGCGATTTCCCGCTCGCGTTCGACGCTGGTGACGAGTTCGCCTACTTCGACTGCAACGTCCCGGCGGGATTCGGTATTTGTACGTGGGATCCGGCGACGCGCAAGCTGACCACCGTCTGGAGCAATCCGCACGTGACGGCGACGGGCCTTGCATCGGGCCCGGCGGAAGATCATTTCATCGGCGTGAATTTCGAGGACGGTCGTCCGGGCGTGGCCTTGTTCGATCCGCATGCTCCCGGTGCCGAAGTGCTGATCAGCCTGATGCAACAACTTCCTGGCGAGAGTGTTCAGTTCGTCTCATCTACGCGTGACGGTTCCAAGGCGATCGTGGTTGTTGGGTCCGATACCGATCCGGGTAGTTTCTATCTGTACGATCGGGCCTCGCGCACGCTCAGACCGCTGTTTCGAGTCGCGCCATGGATCGATCCCGGGAAGATGGCAGCGAAGCAGCCGTTCGAGTTTTCCGCGCGCGACGGCATGAAACTGCAGGGCTACGTGACGTATCCGCCGGGGCGGGAAAATGCAAAAGGCCTGCCGCTGGTGGTCTACGTGCATGGCGGCCCCTATGGCGTCCGCGACTGGTGGGACTACGACCCGGATGTGCAGGCCGTCGCCACGCGCGGTTACGCGGTGTTGCAGGTGAATTACCGCGGTTCGGGAGGATATGGCTATGCCTTCCAGAAGGCTGGTTGGCGCCAGTGGGGAGGCAAGATGCAGGATGACGTCGCCGACGCCACCCGTTGGGCCATCGCGCAGGGCGTCGCCGACCCAAATCGGATTTGCATCTACGGCGCAAGCTACGGTGGCTATGCAGCGCTGGAAGGCGCGGTCAAGGATCCGGAACTGTACAAGTGCGCGATCGGTTACGTCGGTATTTACGATCTCGGCCTGATGTACCAGCGGGGCGACATTCCGGATACGACCTACGGCAAGGACTACCTTGAGCGGGTACTGGGTACGGATCGAAAGACGCTGGCAGCGCTTTCACCCGTCACTCAGGTTGACCGCCTGAAGGCCAAGGTGATGCTGATCGTCGGCGGCGAGGATGGGCGCGTGCCGCCGTTGCAGGGCCAGGAGATGCGCAAGGCCCTGCGTGCCAGGGACATTCCATGCGAGTGGCTGTATCGCGACAAGGAAGCCCACGGTTTCTACAAGGAAGCGAACGTTGCCGACTTGTATGCCAAGGTGGATGCATTTCTGGACGCGAACATCGGACCGGGGACGGCGCACTAACCCAAGTCCCAATCCCCAATTCGACCCATTCGTATCCGGTTGGCGAACAGCGAGAACGCCAGCTTCGCTGCGAGGCCTTGCGAGCGTTGTATCCACGGCGGCAGGTATTTCGGCGGTGCGACGGAGCCATCCGCGAAACACGGCCGCAACGCGATGGCGTCATCCAGCGCGAGCTTGCCCGCGAACAGGTGCTGCATCAGATCCAGCCGGCGTCGCTTGAAAGCCCAGCGGAAAAAGGTGTGCACCGTGAGCAGCCCCGCGAGATACACGTTGTCCTTGGTGAATGCCGCGCCGCCGGTGACCGGCACGCCGCGATAGACGCGTTGCGTGGAATAGAAACTGTCGGCGACGTTCTGTCCGTGCGCGCGGAACCAGCGGTACACCTCCACGAAATCCGCGCCCGACAGGGCCATGTCGATCGCAAGGATGCGCAGGCTGATCCGCTGCAGGCGCGCGATGTCGATCGAACCCGACATCAGTTCCGCGAATACCGCCAGGCCCTCCTGGGTCGCGGTTGCGCGCGGTGCGGTGCGCGAGAGTGATTTCAATACCGGCTGCGCGCGTCCGTTGCGCGCGGTGAGCGTGTGCACGAAAGCTTCGTGGGCCAGCAGCTGCGAACGGTCGTACTCGGAAAAACACGTTGCCCCGCGCAGGCGGATGCGTGTGGCGCCCGCGGCGGCTTTCGAGGTCAGCTCGGGGTCGATCTCCACGCGCACCGTGGCGGCACCGAAGCAGGCGTCCACTTCGGCCTGCACTTCGTCGCGCAACACTTCCGCGGGAATGCAGTATTCGGCTTCCGGCAGCGCTTCGCCGTTTCCGAGTTCCTCGGCGATTTCGAGGAACCAGCGCGCGGCGTCGAGATTCGTCTGCGTGCCACCGGGCAATGCATCGCCGGGCTTGCCGTAAAGCTCGATGGAAGGTGCGGTGACGCCGTCCGTGCCGACCGCCTCAAGCATGCGCGCCGCGGTTTGCCATGATGCCGCGCTGCGCTGGAGGTACGCGCCGAGCGGGCGCGACGCATCGGCTGCGGATGCGATCGCATCCAGCTCCGAACGTTGCGCGGAAAAATCCGGCGGATGATATTCGAAGCGCGGAAGGGTTTCGCGGCCGTGGTGCAGGTCATCCAGGAAACGCCGTTCGACCGCCGCCGGCCACGCCACGGTGTCGAGCACGCGGAGGCCGCGCACCGCTTCCACCAGCCGTTTGTCGAGTGTGGCGCAGCGACGCAGGGTGGCGTTTGGCGCGGCGCTCTTCATGCGGCGCCGCTACTCGCGTTCCTGCCAGCCGCGGTGCCGCTGCGGGCGGATCGGTTCGTGGCTGCCGCGCAGGCGATCCTCGAAACGCGCGGCCTGTTCCTCGCGCTGGTCGCGCAACTTCAGGTAATGCCGCCAGCGGTCGTGGTCGAGTTCGCCCGCATCTAGCGCTTCGCGCACCGCACAGCCGGGCTCGTTGCCGTGACCGCAGTCGGCGAAGCGGCACTGCTCGGTCAGCGCGTCGATGTCGTCGAACAGTTCGAGTTCTTCGTCGCCGGTCAATTTCAATTCGCGCATGCCGGGGGTGTCGATCAGGCACGCGCCACGGGGCAACGGCAGCAACGCGCGGTGGGTGGTGGTGTGGCGGCCGCGGTCGTCGCCGGCGCGGGTCGCCGCGGTGGCCATGCGATCTTCGCCCAGCAAGGTGTTGGTGAGGGTGGATTTGCCGGCGCCGGATGAACCCACCAGCGCGACGGTCGTCGCGGGTGCCAGGTGTGCTTCCAGTGCGGTGGCACTCGCCGCATCCTTGCCGTTGATCGCGACAACGGGTGTATCGGCGGGCAGGCGCTTGCGCAGCGCATCGATCGCCGCGTTGGCTTCGGCGGCATCGGCCATGTCGCACTTGGTCAACACGACGACCGCGCGTGCGCCCGAGCCTTCGACGAGCGCGAGGTAGCGCTCGATGCGCGCGGGATTGAAGTCGCCATCCAGGCCCGTCAGCACGCACACCACGTCGATGTTGGTGGCGATGATCTGGCGTTGGTATTTTTCACCCGCGGCCGCGCGCTCGAACACGCCGCGGCGCGGGAGGACTTCCACGATATGCGGCGGCGCGCCGGTTTCGATGATCACGAAATCGCCGACCGCGGGCCGGGCGGCGGGATCGAGGTTGCGTTTCAGGAATTTCGGCGCCGGTTGCACGTTGAAGGCGTGTTCGCCGTCGTGGACTTCGTAGCCGGCGCGGTGTTGCGCCGACACGCGGGTCAGCATGTGTCCGGGCGGCAGCGACGGGAGCGCGCCTTGCCAGCCGACGCGCTGCAGGGCTGGAGGGGATTGCGTGGAAGCGGTTGCCATGGCGGGGGATTGCCCGTCCAATGAGTCGGTTTGGGTGTTTGCGGACGCCTCAATCGGCGCTAGCATGCCCGATCCCTCGATCGTTTGCAGCCATGCACGCATCCCCCGTTCATCCGGGCTTCCATCTCGCGCGGGTCCGCTACGAGATGCGCAGGGTGCTCGCACACCACCCGCGTTCGAGGTGGCGTGATTTTCTCCCATCTCCCGTCGGGGGAGGCGGCGCGAAGCACCGAGCGCGTAGCGCCGGGGTGAGGGTAAGAGTCTTGCGATGAGCATATTCCTTGCACTGGGCGACTCCTACACCATCGGCGAAGGCGTGGCACCCAGCGAGCGTTGGCCCGCGCAACTGGTGGCGCGATTGCGCAACGAAGGCATCGACATCGCCGACCCGGTGATCGTGGCCACCACCGGATGGAC
>DATFGL010000105.1:0-6200 GCA_035249465.1 Rhodanobacteraceae bacterium
TCGTCATCGATGTCGATCGTGACCATCTGCGCGCGCGGCACCATCACGTCACCAACCACCATCTCGGTGACGCGGATCGCACCTTCGATCATCGCAAAGGTTTCGCCGGTCAGCAGCCCGTTGCCCTGCGCTTCGCGGAGCTCCGCGAGCAGTTCTTCCGGGTTGCGGGGTTCGCCTGACAGCAAGTGGCCCAAACGGTCCCACAACGAGCGGTGGGCGGGGCCAGTGGTACTTGGGGGTTCTGCGGACATGGGTTTGGAACACGTCCCCGTAGGGGCGGACCTGCAAGTTTAGCGGATATGCGGTTCGGGCGCAGGAGGCGAATCCGATTTGTGGGTTTTTCTCCTTCCCCTTCAAGGGGATGGCTTTTCCCGAGCATCGAATCACGGTGTCAATACGGGTCTGCGATGCCAAGCGCCGCGAGTATCCGGGTTTCCAGCGCTTCCATTCGCACCGCGTCGCGCTCGTTCTGGTGGTCGAACCCGAGCAGGTGCAACACCCCGTGTATTGTGAGATGGGCATAGTGACTGCGTGGCGGCTTGCCTTGCTCACGGGCTTCGCGCACGACCACCGGTGCACAGATCACCAAGTCGCCGAGCAGCGGCGAGCTGATGCCGCGCGGCAGTTCGACCGGAAACGACAGCACGTTGGTGGCGTAATCCTTGCCGCGGTATTGCCGGTTCAGCGCGCGGCCTTCGCGCGCGCCGACGATGCGGATCGACAGTTCCGCGGGTTTGCGATGGCGTGCGGCGGACAACGCGGTTTCGGTCCAGCGCCGGAAACTCGCCGGCGTCGGCACACCGCGCCGTGGCGTGGCGTACGCCACGCCGAGGTCAAGGCGCGGCATCGCCATTGCGTTCCTCGGCGGCTTCGTACGCGCGCACGATCTTGGCGACCAGCGGATGCCGCACCACGTCGCGCGCGGTGAAGAACGTGAAGCTGATGCCTTCGACGTCGCGCAACACCTCGATCACGTTGCGCAGGCCGGAGCGCGTGTTGCGCGGCAGGTCCACCTGGGTCACGTCACCGGTCACCACGGTGGTGGTGCCGAAGCCGATGCGGGTCAGGAACATTTTCATTTGCTCGACGGTGCTGTTCTGTGCCTCGTCGAGGATCACGAACGAATCGTTGAGCGTACGCCCGCGCATGTAGGCCAGTGGCGCGATTTCGATCACGCTGCGTTCGATCAAGCGCGCGACCTTGTCGAAGCCAAGCATTTCGTACAGTGCGTCGTACAGCGGGCGCAGGTACGGATCGACTTTCTGCGCAAGGTCGCCCGGCAGGAAGCCCAGCTTCTCGCCCGCCTCGACCGCGGGCCGCACCAGGATCAGGCGTTGCACGCGGCCCGTTTCCAGTGCTTCCACCGCGCTCGCGACGGCGAGGTACGTCTTGCCGGTGCCGGCCGGACCAATGCCGAAATTGATGTCGTGCCGCGCGATCGCGTGCAGGTAGCGCGCCTGGTTCGGCCCGCGCCCGCGGATGGTGCCGCGCTTCACCTTGATCGCGACTTCCTGCGCGCTTTCGGCTTGCGTTTCGGCCAGCGCATCGACGCCGGCTTCGGACAGGCGCAGGTTGAGCGTGCGGCCGTTCAACGTTTCGTGTTCGGTCGCCGCGTAGAGGTTGCGCAGCACGCGCTCGCCGGATTTCACCGCGGGTTCTTCGCCGATCACGCGGAACACATTGCCGCGGTTGTTGATCTCGACGCCGAGCCGCAGTTCGATCTGGCGCAGGTGTTCGTCGAACGGCCCGCACAGGTTGGCGAGCCTTTGCGTATCGTCGGGTTCGAGCGTGAAGTCGTGCTGGATGATGCCGTCGGTCATGGGCCAGCATTGCGGCACGAGGGAATCCTTCTCCCTCTGGGAGAAGGTGGCGCGAAGCGCCGGATGAGGGTCCGGGTCACTCGTACGGTTGAGTGTGTTCGCAAGATCGGACCCTCACCCCAGTGCTGCGCGCTCGGCGCTGCGCGCCGCCTCTCCCGAGGGGAGAGGGGCTTGAATGCGTGCGCGCAAGGAGTTGGCCATCGCGGCGGTGATCACGACATCCACGAACTGGCCGATGAGTCGCGCATCGCCCGCGAAGTTCACCTGCCGCATGTTCTCGGTCTTGCCGGTGAGTTCGTTCGGGTTTTTCTTCGACGGGCCGGTGACGAGGATGCGTTGCGTGCTGCCCACCATCGCCTCGCTGATCTTAGCAGCGTGGAAATTGATCATTGCCTGCAGGCGCGACAGGCGCTCGTGCTTCACCGCATCGGGCGTCGGATCGAACAGGTTGGCCGCGGGCGTGCCTGGGCGTTTCGAATAGATGAAGGAAAACGACTGGTCAAAGCCGACGTCCTCGATCAGTTGCAGCGTACTGGCGAAATCGGCGTCGGTTTCGCCCGGAAACCCCACGATGAAATCCGACGAGATGCAGATGTCCGGACGCACCGCGCGCAGCTTGCGGATCTTCGATTTGAATTCCAGTGCGGTATAGCCGCGCTTCATGGCGCTGAGGATGCGATCGGAGCCCGATTGCACCGGCAGGTGCAGGAAGTTCGCGAGCTTGGGTACGTCGCGATACGCGGCGACCAGCGAATCGGAAAACTCCAGCGGGTGCGACGTGGTGAACCGGATGCGGCCGATGCCCTCGATCTCGGCGATCGCGCGGATCAGCAGCGCGAGATCCGCCGTGCCGCCGTCGAACATCGGCCCGCGGTAGGCGTTGACGTTCTGGCCGAGCAGGTTGACCTCTTTCACGCCCTGTTCGGCCAGCGAGGCGACCTCCGCCAGCACGTCATCGAACGGGCGAGAGATTTCCTCGCCGCGCGTGTACGGCACCACGCAGAACGAACAGTATTTCGAGCAGCCTTCCATGATCGACACGAATGCGCTCGGACCCTCCGCGCGCGGTTCGGGCAGGCGGTCGAACTTTTCGATCTCGGGAAAGGAAATATCGACCTGGGGTTTGCCGGTGGCGCGGCGCGCGTCGATCAGGTCGGGCAGGCGGTGCAGCGTTTGCGGGCCGAACACGAGGTCCACATACGGCGCGCGTTCGACGATCGCCGCGCCTTCCTGCGACGCCACGCAACCGCCGACCCCGATCAACACGTCCGGATTCGCCTGCTTGAATTCCCTCCAGCGGCCGAGCTGCGAGAACACCTTTTCCTGCGCCTTCTCGCGGATCGAACAGGTGTTCACCAGGATCACGTCGGCTTGCGATACGTCCTGCGTTCGCACCATCCCGCGCTCGGCCGCGAGCACTTCCTCCATCTTGCGGGAGTCGTACTCGTTCATCTGGCAGCCGTGGGTCTGGATGAATAACTTTCCAGAGGCCGGCCTTCCAGACGCAGGCTTTCCAGAATCGGGTTTTGGGGAGCCGGCTTTGGCGGGGGCGGGGGTGTCGGCCATCGAAAGGAAAGCAGCGCGCGATCAAACCCGCATTGTAACTTCGCCGGGTGCCACGGGCCGGGCCGTCGATCCCGAAGTGTGAACACCGCGCTTGGCAAGGGCCGCCCGCAGGGGCACACTGCGACCCCATGAGTGCCGTTTCCCGCCCGGGGGCGCGCGGCGGCTGGCGCCGGGGGCCTCGCCTGGATTTCCGTTCGCGTTGGCGGATGGCGGTCGCGTGCGCCTTGTTGCTGGCCGGCGCGTGGGCCGGCCCGGCGGCGGCCAGCGTGCTTTATCGCTGCGTCGGCACGGGCGGCGAGTTGGCCTACGTCAGCAATACCGCGGGCTACCGGCATTGCGTGAAGCTGGGCCAGTGGCCCACCGCTTCCGCGCATCGCGTCGAAGCCAGCCAGCGCACCACGCACAAGAACGACAACCCCCACGACCGGCCCGGCGGCATGGAACTGCCGGGCCAACCGCCGCGTTCCGTGAAGGCCAATCCGGCGGTGCTGAAGATCACGCCGTTGGGCGAGGACGATGCCGTGCCGGCAACCGCATGGGCCGACAAGGGGATCTGGCAGCCGTTCCCGGTGGTGGCGCTGGATACGCTGGGCAGCTGGATCTTGCCGCGCATGCTCGGGGTTGAACTGGCACCCGAACGGCCCGCACCGGCGCCCGCCGCAAGCACGCCCGCGCCCTCGGCGACCACGCCGATTCCGCTGAAACTCGACGCCGACAAACCGGCACCGCCGAAACGCGGCGCGGTGTATCGCGTGGTCCAGAAGAACGGCACCGTGCTGTACACCAATGTCGCGTCACTGGCGCAAGGACACGATGCCAGGATGCTGTTCACCTACATCGTCGAATGCTATGCGTGCGATGTTCATTCGAAGATCGACTGGAACAGCGTGCCGCTGCAGCTGGCGGCCTATGGCGACGACATCCGCTCGGCTGCGAAGCTGACCGGCGTGAACGCCGCGCTGCTGCGCGCGATCATCCATGCCGAATCCGGATTCAACCCGCGCGCGTTGTCGTACAAGGGCGCGCAGGGATTGATGCAGTTGATGCCGGGCACGGCCTTCGAGCTGGGCGTGGGCGATGCCTTCGATCCGGCCCAGAACATCAGCGGCGGCGCGCGCTACCTCGCGACCCTGCTGCACGACTTCCACGGCGACGTGAAGCTGGCGGCGGCCGCCTACAACGCGGGCGCCGGCGCGGTGACGAAGTACGGCGGGGTGCCGCCGTATGCCGAGACGCAGGTGTACGTGAAGCGCGTGGCGGTGCTGTACCAGCGCTACCACGATGCACTGGCCGGGCACGCGACGCCCGCGCTGGCGACGATCAAGGCCGGCAGCTAGGTGCCGCGCCTCGCAAAATGCCACGTGGTCATTCCGGGGCGATTGTCAGCTCCATCGGCAATCGAACCCGGAATCGGTTTCGATCCGGCAACGTGGGTTGCGTCCGCGGCGTCGAGCGATCCGGACTGACGAAATCCCGTCAGCGCTTCAGCTCCGAAGTCAACGCCGGTGCGATCGCCGCGACGATCTGCTCCGCGAGCACGTGGTTGGCGGCGACGAGGTTGCCGGATTCCGGCACGCCTTCGCGGCCGGTCAAGTCGCAATAGCGCCCGCCGGCTTCGCGCACCAGCAGGCAGCCCGCGGCCATGTCCCAGATTTTCAGCCCCGTTTCGAAATAGCCGTCCAGGCGTCCCGCCGCGGTCCACGCGAGATCAAGTGCCGCGGAGCCGGTGCGACGGATGTCCTCGGCGCGCTTCAGCAATTCGCGGGTCATGCCCAACTGCGCGTCGAGATGGCGGCGTTCGCGGTACGGAAAACCCGTCGCCAGCATCGCGCCATCCAGCGATTCGCGCTTTGCAACGCGGATGCGGCGGTCGTTGAGGAACGCGCCGTCGCCCTTGCTGGCGGTGAAGATCTCGTTGCGCACCGGATCGAGGATCACCGCGTGCACGGGTTCGCCGCGATCCAGTTGCGCGATCGACACTCCGAAATGCGGGATGCCGCGCAGGTAATTGTGGGTACCGTCCAGCGGATCGACGGCCCAGGTGAAGCGCGCGCCGGCCTTGCCGGATGCACCGGTTTCCTCGCCCAGGATCGCGTGGTCCGGATACGCCCGCTTGAGCTCGCGCACGATCTCGCGCTCGGCCTGGCGATCGACCTCGGACACGAAATCGAGATGATGCTTTTCGATCACGGCCAGGCTGTCGAGGCGGTTCATGTAGCGCAGGATCACGCTGCCCGCGGCGCGCGCGGCACGGATCGCAACGGTGACGATGGGTCGGGCCATGGCGAAGGGGTATCCGGAGATTTGAAAAAGAACGCGCCGCACGGGGCGGCGCCGGGGCATTTTAGCAGGGCCATCGGTTGACCCGTTAACCTTGGGAATCTTTTTACCTCGTCATCCCCGCGAAAGCGGGGACCCAGTGCCTTTTGTGGTTGATGCGATGTCAAAGTCGCTGGGTCCCGGATATTGCTTCGCAATTCCGGGATGACGATCAAAAACAGAGTTTCCCGGTGACATGAACCAATCCACGGCCTCCATTCCGCCCGCGCCGCAAACGATCCGCTTCGTGATGGCGCGCACGTCGCACCCCGGCAACATCGGTTCGGCCGCGCGCGCGATACGCACCATGGGTTTCTGGCGCATGGTGCTGGTGGCGCCGCAGCACTATCCCGACCCGCAGGTCACCGCGATGGCCGCGGGCGCGGACGACGTGCTAGCGAACCTGGTCGTGGCCGGTAGCGTGCCGGAAGCCGTGGTCGACTGCACGCGCGTGTACGGCTTGTCGGCGCGCCGGCGTGGCGTGAACCTGCCGGA
>DATFGL010000106.1:0-3994 GCA_035249465.1 Rhodanobacteraceae bacterium
TCGCCGGTGCCTCCGGCAAGGTCGAGTACGCGATCGCCTTTGCGGATACCGGACGTCGCGACGAAATGTCGTTTCCACAAACGATGGACGCCGAACGACATCAGGTCGTTCATCACGTCGTATTTGCCGGCGACGGAGGAGAACACCGAGCCGACCAGTTTCTGTTTTTCGGCGACCGGCACTTCGCGATAGCCGAAGTGGGTGGTGGGACCTGGTGTGTAGGATTCGCTCATGCGGTCATTCTAGGGCGACTTCGACGAGGGCCGGTCAAAAAGGAACCCCTCTCTTTCGAGAGGGGTTCCTTGTTTGCCTCTACATGACGAAGTTACTTCACGGGGTTGCCGTCCGCATCGATCACGTGGATCTCGCCCAGGTTGAGCGCACGCACCGACGGTTCGATCTTGGAAAGATCGCCCACGATCACCCAGGTCAGCTTGTCCGGGTGGATCACTTCCTTCGCGGCGGCCTCGATGTCGGCATCCTTCTGTGCCTCGATGCGCGCCTTCAGGGTCTGCACGTAGTCGTCGGGACGGTTGTACTTGACGATGCCCGAAACCGCGGACAGCACCGCCTGCGCGGTTTCGTACTGGCCCGGCATCTTGCGCACGTCGTTGTCCTTGATCTTGGCGATTTCGGCGTCGCTCAGCGGCTTGTCGCCGACCACCGCACGAGCTTCCTTCAGCATCTCCTCGGCGGACGGTGCGGTCTTGTCGGTCTGCACCGGCGCATACATCAGGAACGGACGCTGGCCAATCGCGTTCGGCAGGAAGCTGCCGGCGCCGTAGGCCCAGTGCTTGTCCTCGCGCAGGTTCATGTTGAGGCGCGACGAGAAGGTGCCGCCCAACGCGCCGTTCACGGTGCCGATCTCGAGGTTGTTCGGTGCCTTGGTGGAAGGCGCGACCAGCCCCGCAATGATCACCGACTGCTGCGCGCCCGGACGATTGACCAGGTACACCGCAGGCTCCGACGGGTAGTCGACCCTGGCGAGGTTCTTGGCCGGCACCTTGGTGGCCGGTGCCTTCCAGTCGCCGAACACTTTCTCCAGTTGCGGGATGATCCTGTCCAGCGTGGTGTCGCCGGCCACGAGGATCTTCATGTTGTCGGGACGGATGTAGTCGTGCGTGAATCCACGCATGTCATCCGTGGTCAACGCCTTGATCGAAGCCTCGGTGCCCGAGCCGGTGAACGGGATCGCGTAGGCGTTGCCCTTGCCGAACAGGATCGGCGGCAGGAGCCGCAAGGCCACCGAAGTCGGCTGGCTTTTTTCCTGCTCGATGCCCGCGAGCGCCTGACCGCGCAAGCGTGCGACGTCGGTGTCGCGGAACGCGGGATTGCGCACGATGTCGGCGTACAACGCGAGGGAATCGGCGAGGTGCGCATCCAGCGCGCTCATCCACACCGTGCAGGTATCGAGGTCGCAACCACTCGAGATCTGGGCGCCCAGCCGCTGCCGGCGCTTGGAAATCTCGACCGAGTCCAGGTCTTTGGTGCCCTCGTCCAGCATGCTCATCGTGAAGCTGGAGGTGCCGAGCTTGCCCCCCTGGTCGGAGGCGTAACCCGCGTCGAACAAGGCTTGCACCTGCACCACCGGAATCGAATGGCGCTCGGCCAGCACCACTTCGATGCCGTTGTGCAACTTGCCGTGCTGCAGTTTCGGGAAGGTGAGGTCGGGGAACGTACCGACGACCGGCACGCCCTTGCCGCGGTCGACGTCGCTCCGGGTGACCTTGAAGTCGCCCGCGGGTGACAGCTTGTCGGCGGGGCGGCCCAGGATCGCGGCACGTCCGGCGGCGGTCGCCATGTCGGCTTCCTCGACCTTGCCCGGCGCCACGGTGAGCGTGTAGTCGCCCTTCGATAGCCACTTGTCGGCGGCTGCTTTCACCTCGGCCGGCGCCGCGGCCATGGTGACGTCGTAATCCTTCTTCCACGCGCCCGGATCGTCGCGATAGACCTGCCCTTCGGCCAGTGTCACCGCCTTGCCCGAGAAACCGCCGATCTGCTCCAGGCCGCGGATGGTCGAAGCCTGATAAGTCGTCTTGACGCGTTGCAGTTCGTCGGCGGTCGGGCCGTCCTTGAGGAACTTTGCCCATTCATCGGCGATCGCGGCTTCCACCTTCCCGGGATCGGTGCCCTTCTTCACGTCGACCTGCAATACGGTCATGCTGGCAAGCTCGAACGCCATGCTGTTCACCGACACGTCGTCGGCCAGCTTGTCCTGATAGACCAGCCGCTGGTACAGGCGCGAGGTCTTGCTGCCACCCAGCACGTTCGCTGCGAGGTCGAGCATCAGGCGATCGTTGCCCGCGACGTCGAGGCCCGGCGTGTTCCACTCGCGGTAGATGCGGGTTTGCGGAACGTTGTCGGTCATCATGCCGCGGGTGGCGGTATCACGCGCGGTGATCCACGCTTGCGGCCGCGGCACGCGCGGGCCGGCCGGGATGTCGCCGAAATACTGCATGGCTTTTTCGCGGGCCTGCGCCGGCGTGATGTCACCGACCAGCACCAGCGTGGTGTTGGCCGCGCCGTAGTAATCCTTGAACCACTGTTTGACGGTCGCCAGCGACGCGGCGTTCAAGTCCGCCATCGAGCCGATGGTGTCGTGGTGGTAGGGGTGGTTGACCGGGAAGGCGTTGGCCTGGATGTCCTCGAACACGCGGCCGTAGGGCTGGTTCTCGCCCTGGCGCTTTTCGTTCTGGACCACGCCGCGCTGCACGTCGAGCTCCTTCTGTCCGATCGCGCCGAGCAGGTGCCCCATGCGGTCGGATTCCATCCATAGCGCCATGTCGAGCGCGGTGGTCGGCACGGTTTCGAAATAGTTGGTGCGATCGAGCCAGGTGGTGCCGTTCATGCCGGTGGCACCGGCCAGTTCGAAGGGCTTGAAGTAGCTGCCCTTGTGGTTCTCCGAACCGGAGAACATCAGGTGTTCGAACAGGTGCGCGAAGCCGGTCTTGCCTTCGGGTTCGTAGGCGGAACCGACGTGGTACCACACGCTGGCCGCGACGATCGGCGCCTTGTGGTCTTCGCTGACCACCACGGTGAGGCCGTTCGGCAGGATGAAGCGGGTGTAGGGAATGTCGATCTTGTTGGCGGTATCGGCGGCTTGTGCCACCCCTGCGAACAGCGCAAGACCAAACACTGCGAACCACGCGAGCCAATGCGTGCGCATGAGGTGTCCTCCCCGGACATTTGAGTTGTCCGGGCACCGTAGCCGGGCCCGCCGGATAAAGCAATCTGCCCAAAACACGGCTGCAAGCCAAGGGTTTACACTGGCTGCGGTCGAGGAAAACCATGATGCAACGCTGCTTGATCACCGGTGCCAACCGCGGGCTCGGGTTGGCCTTCGTTACCCAATTGCTGGAACGCGGCGCGCGCGTGCTGGCGTGTTGCCGCGAACCCGGAAAGGCCAAGGTGCTGGAGGCGCTCGCGGCGGCGAATGGCGGCAGGCTGGCAATCCATGCGCTCGACGTGACCGATGCGGCCGCGATCGACGCGCTGCCGCGGGCCGCGGCAAGACACCTGCAGCGCATCGACCTGCTGGTCAACAACGCCGGCGTGCTGGTTTCGGGCGAACGCTTTGGCAACGTCAAGGCCGAATCCCTGGAGGAGAGTTTTGCGGTCAATGCCAGCGCGCCGCTGTTGATCACGCAGGCGCTGGCGCCGTTGCTGGCGCTGGGCAACAAGCCGCGCGTGTTGTGCATCACCTCGCAACTCGGTTCCATCGCGCAGGCGAGTGGTTTCCGCACCATCAGCTACGCGATGAGCAAGGCGGCGCTTAACATGGCGGTGAAACGGCTCGCGGCGGAACTCGCGCCCCGCGGTATCGTGGTGCTGACGGCACACCCCGGCTGGGTCAAGACCGAAATGGGCGGCAAGGGCGCGACGCTGGCGCCCGCCGATTCCGCGCGCGCTCTTCTGAACCTGATCGAGCATGCGCAGACCGGGGACGCGGGCAAGTTCCTCGCCTACGACGGCGCCGAATTGCCCTGGTGAAGAT